>SLNM01000230.1 GCA_007133055.1 Lentisphaeria bacterium | reverse complement strand
GGGAGATTGACAATTTCCTGCTGCCGGCCACCTTGCATCAGGACATGCTGATCCCGGGGCGGCCGGGGCGGGCCGTCTCGGTACTGACCGGTGAGACCTGGGAACGGGAACAACCCCTGACCGGTGCCGGCGAAAACTGGAGCTACAGCCGCAGATACGGCTGCAACACCTTGAACGCAAGCGTCAACCTGCTGCTCTACCGCACCGGCTACGCCGGCTTTTTCGACCTGGCCAACGACAGCGGCACCGGCAACTTCAGCGGTTTCCGCAGCGGCTGCACCCCGAACATGATTCCCGCCGACGGCGTCCTCAGCGCCCTCGACTACACCCGCACCTGCACATGCAGCTACGGCCTGCAAACCTCGCTGGCCATGATCCACATGCCGGACGATCCGAACATCGAGTTCTGGACCCGCTACGACAGCGCTCTGCCGGACCCCCGCGGGCACGGCGTCAACTTCGGCGCCCCCGGACGGCGGGTCGATGTGGCGGGCTCCGGCCTGACCTGGCACGACCGCCCCGGAAGCCATCGTCGGCACGCCTCGGCGATCAAGGAAGCCAACGGCTCCATCCCCTGGGTTCTGTCCTCGATGCTGGAAGCTGACAGCAAACAAACCATTCGCATTGACGATGTGGTGGCGGGCAGTCACACGCTCAGGCTGCATTTCGCGGAACTTGATCCGCAGGCCGCGCCCGGCGACCGGGTTTTCCATGTGCTGGTCAACGGTGAATCCGTAATCGAGAACCTTGATGTGACAACGGCGGCCGATGGACCGTTTCGCGGCCTGGTGCATGAGTTCAAGGTGGAGACCGACGGCACCATCGCGCTGGAGCTGGAGCCGGCGGAAGGTTCGCGCCTGACTCCGATCATAAATGGCCTGGAGGTGTTGGACAAATGAGCATGGATTTTTATTCCGTTCCATTCTTTTCACGCGCCGCGATAGCGGTCGCGCTGTGTCTGCTATTCGCCTCCGCCGCCGATGCGTGTCCGATCCCGGTGTTTCGCTATTCGGTCGAGTACTGGGAACCCGATCCCTATCGAATCACAATATTCTACAGCAGCGACTCGGAACAGACCGCGCAGGAACATCCCGCAACTGATGTTATCGAGTACTTGCGCGGACCAGTCGCCCGCCAGGCCAACATCTCGGTCAACCTGATCGACGTCGAGAAACAGCCACGGGCCATTCAGCGCTATCTCGACCACGACGACCTGACCCTGACGGAGCTGCCTTGGATGGTCGTGCGCTATCCAGCGATTACCCGGCGGGACCAGCCCTTATGGAAGGGTGCCGCGAACTTGGACAACCTGTCGCGACTGCTCGACTCGCCGATGCGCCGCCAGGCCGCCGCCAAGCTGGCCCGTGGCCAACCCGTCTGGCTGCTGCTGGAAAGCGGCAATCGGGCGCGCGACAATCGGGCAATGGAACTGCTCAACCGGGAAATCGCCCGCCTGGAACAGGTTCTCGAACTGCCCGACCCCGAACAGTGGTGGGATCAACGCGACGGCGGGCCGGCGCCGGAAATCAGATTCTCAACCATGCGCCTGGCCCGCGACAACCGGGACGAGGAGTTTTTGGTGAAAATGCTGGTCGGCAGCGAACCCGACCTCGACGAGCTGGCTCCGCAGCCGATGGTCTTCCCCCTGTATGGGCGCGGCATCTGCATGTGGGCGATTGTCGGCGACGGCATCGACCCCCGAAACCTGACCAATGCCGCCGAATTCCTGGCCGGCCCCTGCTCCTGCCAGGTCAAAATGCTCAACCCCGGCATTGACCTGCTGATCTCCAAAGACTGGGCGGCGGCAGTGCAGATTATCTCCGACACCATGCTGGCTCCGGTTGGCGCCATGTCCGACTTCGAGGAGCGGGGGCGCGAAGTTGGCCGCAGGCTTGCCGGGGAAGTTGATAACATGCGGCAGGCGCAGCCTGAAGAAGACTCACTGCCGGCTCCGCAACCGGACACCGGCTGGTTGCAGGCCAAAACTGTCGCCAATGATTTCGACCCGCTCGACCTCATGGCCGAAAGGATCGCGCAAGCCATGCCGCCGAACGCCGAACCGGACATCCCGGATGAGACGGATCGACAAACCGGCAGATGGATGCTGCGGTTCCCGGTCGTCCTCGGCGCAATTGCCATTCTACTGACCGCAGGAGCCTTTGCCTTGTTCAGGAGCCGCTGCCGGGAATAATTCATGCGAATTCGGCCATGAGATTTTTTGAACAGAAGTTAACGAAGGCAACAAAGGGAAGGCAAAAGAAAATGTAAGGGGTTGAAAACTTCGTTTCCATTAGTTTTCTTCTGTAAGATTCCGGAGTCATGAAGACATGCAGTCATGGAGTCAAAGGCTCGGAGGGCGATGCGGGACACGGTTCATGAATCCGCCGCGGCGGATGGCAGGACTGTAGTCACGGTCGGTAGCCCGTGGACAACCGATCAAACCAACAAAGACGCCCCGCCGGGAGCGTAACGCTCGGTTGACGATAACGGGCGACGATAGCGGATTACGATCCGCCTTCACCCTTAGGAGCTACGGCGTAACATGGCACGTCGCCGATTTGCATCAGCCCCGGAGGGGCGTTGTCAACGTAGCCCCAGGCAGCGCCTGGGATATTGCGGTGAGATCGGGTGGTGCCCTGTAGGGGCACCTCAACCTGGACATAGACAATGCACACAGTCAGTTGAAGTGCCCCTACAGGGCACAACAAGAATTTTACGCCAACCCCAGGCGCTGCCTGGGGCTACGATGAAGCCGCCCCCTTGGGGCTAGCAGGATCCTCCGCGAAAAGGGTTGAAGATGCGAAACGAGGTTCTATGAAATTGTGGAAATTGATTATCCGTGAGATT
>SLNM01000076.1 GCA_007133055.1 Lentisphaeria bacterium | reverse complement strand
CTGGTCTTCGAGTTCCGCCGCCAGCCGGCCCAGGGTCAGTTCGGTGATGCGTGCCTCCGAGCCTTTGATTTCGATCGGCGAAGTCAACTCCCATTCCACCCCCAGGCGGCGAAGTGCGGTTTCGGAAATTTCCAGCACCATTGCTTCCAGCATGATCTGCCGGGCCGGCAGGTCGATTTCCCCGCGAATCCTCCGGAGCACGCGGCTGAGCTGTCCAGGCTGGTCAGGGTCGTAGAAGACAATTAAATCGCCGATCGGATCGGAGTCGGTAAGCGGAAAGTTGTCGGTCATTTTAGGTACCGAGCTATGATGGGCGGTGGCGGGCAGGAGGACGATGGTTGGCAGGTTCTCACGCTGTACGGCCTGGCCGGGCTGGCCGACGTGAAAGCCGTAGAATTGCAGAATGTCCAGGCAGCGTTGAGGGTCGATATGGCTGAGCTGAACTCGGCTGGAGGCTAGTTCGAAGAGGGGAACAAGTTCCTCGGCTTCCGTGTCGGCCTGAGCGGGCGCCGATGTGCCGGCCAGCAGACATAGGATGCCGGCTACCATCGCCAGCAGTCGGCTTGCCCCGCTGCTTCGTTTCGGGCGCTTGCCTGTTTCCGGACCGCCGGGCGGTCTGCCGGATGCGGCCGGGGGCAGGGCGGCAGGCCGGTTGCGGAAGTCATGGAAAGCGACAATCCGTCCTTTGGCCAGGCACAGTTCGCAGTCGGCGTGTTCGAGCAGTTTGCTGTTGTGCGTAATCATGAGCGTGCTCCGTCCATCCATTAGGTTTAGTATTGTCGGAATAACATAGGCCTCCAACTCAGAGTCCAGCGAGGCGGTGGCCTCGTCCAGAATAAGAATCTTAGGGTTCTTAATGACGGCCCGGGTCAGAGTGATCAATTGTTTTTGGCCTCTTGACAGGTTGACTCCGTTGTCGCCGACCAGGCTGTTGTAGCCTCTCGGCAGTTGGCGGATAAAATTGTCGGCGCCGGTGTACTCGCACACTTCGATAATTCTGTTGGTGGAGGCGTTAGGGCGAGCGTAGCGCAAGTTTTCCATGACAGTGGTGTTGAACAGGAAGCATTCCTGGAACACCACCCCGATTGATTCGCGCAGGTGGCGCAGGTTGATTTGGCGAATATCATGGCCGTCGATACGGATAATCCCTTTTTCGGGTTCGAGCAGCAGAGGCAGCATGCTGACCAAGGTGGTTTTGCCGGCGCCGGATGGGCCGGTGATGGCGCAGACGGTGCCGCTTTCAAGCGAGAAGGAGATATTGTGCAGCACTCTCGGCCCCTTCTTCACAATCGTACTGCCGCCCGCCCCGCCGCGAGTGTCGGAGGGCGAGGGCGAAGCTCCCAGCGCCCCCGGGCGGTCAAACGAGAAGGACACGTTTTCAAACTCGATGTTCCCAATGATTGGCGGCTTTGAACGTGCCGCCGATGTCTCGCGGTGCCGCTCTTCCCGCAGCAAATCAAAGGCGCGTTCAATGCTGGCTCTGGCTTTGGCCAGCTTGCCGCCGCTGCTCATCAGGTCGATAACGGTTGGGTAGAGCAGGCGGATATACCAGAAGAAAGCGATGAACTCGCCGGACTGCATGGCCTGCTCCGGGGGGTGTCCGATCACCTGATAGGCGCCGAAACCGATCAGGAAGAGCATGCCGACCCCGACCAGAATGTCGGCGCAGACTTTTTGCAGAACCACGAAGCGGGAACTTTCCAACTGACTTTGCCGCGAGCTTTCGATGGCGTTTTGAAAAGCCTGGCTTTCACGCGCCTCGCCGGCGAACCCCTTGACCACCTCGATGCCCAGCATCTTCTCGATGATGTTGCCGGTTGCCAGCTCAATGTTCTCCTGAGAGCGGCGACTGGCACGCTTGATGCGCGCGCCGAAATAGCGGTAGGTTAGGAAGTGCAGGGGAAGAACGAAGGTCGAGGCCAGAGCCAGTTGCCAGTTGATGACGTAGATCATTGCCATGATGCCGAGGAAAAGCAGTGCCGCCTGGATGAACTTGGGCAGAACATCCTGTATGAACAGTTGAATCTGCAGGCTGTCGTTCATTACCTTGCTTGACAGCTTGCCCGGACTGTGTTCGCGGGTGAAGCTCAGGCGCATCTGCTGCAAGCGCTCGAACAGCCGGGTGCGCAGGTTGAAGCATACGTTCTCCCCCACTTTCATGGCGGTGAATTTACTTTGAAAGAACAGAAGATTGCGCAGCAGAAAAAGCACGGCCAGGGCGCCGAGGATCAGCCACAGCATTGACCAGTCGCGTTCGGGAAAGACGCGGCTGAAGATCATCCCGATCAGCAACGGGGTCGCCATGTTCACGCAAGTCAGAAGTATCAGGGCGCCGATGGCGCCGGCAATCGGCAGCCAGAAAGGCCGCAGCAATCGTACAAAGCGGCGGCTTGCGCTGAGGCCGGTCGTTGATTCAGGATGGCCGATTGGCGGTTCCATGGAGGGACTTTCCCGTTTGCCGGCAGCCTGCCCGGAAAAGGTTCAGGTTGCAGTCAGGTTGCGGATAGCTTAGATCAACCAATCATTATTTTTCGATTGCAAAAATTATTCTGGTTAGCGTGAAAACTTGGAGATGCAACTATAATTGACGAACCAATAAAAACCACCATTCACCTTTAGCTGACGCTCGAAACGCGCAACCTGAAGGTTGAATGACTCATGGCCGAATTCGCATGAATTAATCAGGTTAGTGTATGGGCATTGTATCAGCGCTTGACGCGGAAGTTGCAGCGTATATGTTAACCCCCTCCGGTTTCGAAAGTACTGCGGGCAAGGAAAGAAAAGTACTGCGGGCAAGGAAAGATACGGGAGTGTCGCGGTCTGTGAGGATTTACGTGTTCATCGGCCCGCCCGGCG
>SLNM01000258.1 GCA_007133055.1 Lentisphaeria bacterium | reverse complement strand
TTCGCTTAGCCGCCCGTAGGCGTGCGCCAGCGGCCGTAAGAAACAGGCACGCAAACGTGATTATCAGGAAGAATTTGGCTGTCTCTGTCGTGTTCATTTTACCATTCTCCTTATGCTTTCTGCGTTGTGTGGCTGGCGGTGAACAACGAGTTTGCTGGCCGTTTTTACACCCGTTCTTTGTAGCATCTTTATCGCGGCGGCCGGATATCCAGCGGCCGACTGGGAGTGCTTTCCAATCCGTCCTTGTCCACCGCGCTGATCATAATTACCAGCCGTCGTCCGACTCGGTCATCGGTCAGGATCAGTTCCGGCTCCTCGGTCTGCCATTCCTGGCCGCCGCCGCGAACACGCTCCTGAATCCGGTAGGTGACAATGTCATCCTGGGGAGGGGCGCGCCATGTTACAGTCGCCTCCTGCTCCTCCCAGGAAACCTGCAAACCAGTGGGCGGGTCGGGGGCGGGCTTGGTGGTTCCATGCACGGTCCGGGACCATTCGCTTTGCAGACCGTCCCGGTCCACTGCTTTGATCCGGTAATAGCGGGTTAGCCCCGGTGACAACGAATCTTCACCGGCGGCATATTCATTGTTCTGGGTTCGTTCGATCCGGGCAATTTCAACCAGCCCGCGAGTTGGATGACTGCCAGCCTCGACCACGTAAAAATCGGTATCCGGCTGCTGATTGCCCCGCCAGGTCAGACGCACTTGCCCGGCTAGCCCCTGGCTGGCTCGCAGTTGTGCGGGCGGGTCGGGAGCGGGTTTGGTGACGGCCGCAACGCTGTCGCTCCACTCGGAAGCAACATCAGCGATGTTGACAGCGCGAATGCGGTAGGTGTATTCCGCACCGTTATGCAGCGGTTCCGACCTGCGGGCCCGATGCCGGGGAGTCGCCTGTTGGTTTCGGTCGACAAAGGTGGTGGTCGACCACCCGTCCACCCGCTCCAATACCGTGAACTGGTTGTCGGCGCAGGCTCTCGCGATTTCGTAGGCGACAACTTTTTCATCCGAGGTCGGCTGCCAGTTCAGCGTAACCCGTCCCGGCTGTCCTGATTGTGCCTGCAATCCGGTAACCAGTGGCGGCGGCGGGCGGGTGGTGGCGCGGACGACCGGCGAATCATCGCTTTTTGATTCTACTTGATTAATTGCCTGGATCCGATAGTAATAGCTCTCCTGATCCCCGAGATTACCCGGATTGCCGCCGCCATCGAGATACTCGGTCTGCTCCCGATCCGGGATCTGGGTAATCCGGGCATACGGCCCGTCTTCATGGGTGGCTCGATAGATCAGATAGCCGGTCACATCCTCTTCCGGGCTTGGTCGCCAGCTTAGCGGCACGCAACGCACCTCGTCACTTACGGCAACCAGGTCGCGCACTGGCGCGGGCGGCGGCGGCATGGTTATTTCGATTGGCTGAGAGGGGGGGCTGGCGGCACCGACCCGGTTGACTACGATCACCCGGTAGTTATAGGCGGTCGAGTCCCGCAATGGCGATTGAGGAGTACCGCCCTCTTCGAAGCCGGCGGTGTCGACTGTGCCGACCGCCGCAAACTGGTCGTCAGCGGCAACCGCGCGTTCAACGATATATTTTTCGACCCCCGGACACTCGGACGGAGTCCATTCCAGGCGAACCATGCGGGCCGAGGGCGCTGCAACCTGCAGGTTGCGAGGCGGCATGGGCGGCGGCGCGGTCATACTCTCGAGCACCGGCGAATAATCACTGGTCCGACCCTGCCGGGATACCGCCAACACACGATAGTAATAGACCGCGCCGTCGTCCAGTCCGTCCTGGTCGACATAGCTGCCCTGAGCAGCCTGGGCCTCGCCAATCGGGGCGAATACACCGCCGGCCTGCTCCGCCCGCTCGATGAAGTAGGTCAACCCCTCCTCGGCCGGGCGTTCCCAGGTCAGGGTGACTTCGCGCAGACCCAAGTCTGAAATCTGGAGATTGCGGGGAGGTTCGGTCCAGGGGAAGTCCGGAGCCAGGGATTCCGGCCGGACCTGGCGCTGGGTCAGCCAATGGTCGGACAGTTCGGCCATCGCCTCCTGCACAACCAGGCGGGCGTGACTGCTCAGGGACGCACCCCTGAGTTCGGACTGGCGGGCATGCCCGACACTCCACATAACCTGGCCGCTGTTGCAGTCGATCAGGCGAACCGACAAGCCGACGGCCGGATAGGTTCGGCCGCGGTGGGCCACCATTTCATATTCATCGACCGTCCCGACAATAACCCCGTCGGCTCCGATCATCCGTCCCACCTCAATGGCCTGGGAGTCGGAGATGCCGGACAGCGACAATTCTGTTTCGCTTAAAACCTGATTCATTTGGCTGCGCTCGACCAGATTGTAGCGTCCGTCGCTGAGCACTTCCGTAACCAGCATGTCGCCCACCGAAACCCCGATCAGATCAGTCGGGGCATTGAAAGGCATGATTGCTACTCTAAATATGGAGCTGGCTCCAGGGACGACGTGTACGCTAACCTCGGCGGGAGCACTGCGAGGCCGCCGCGGAGACGGAAGATAGTCGGAAACTTCGAAGCTGCCGCACCCGAATAGAAAAAACACCCCCGCAGCTAAGCTGACCAGCCGCGCTATCCGCCCGCCCATCGTTCCTGCACTTTGCGTCATATCACCCCCGTATTAATTTGAATAGCAAATTTGTGTAGCAAATAAACAACCACGGGCACGATAGTGCCATTACTGTCATTTGTCAAATTTTCGCCGAAACTAACCATAATTCAGTCACGGTTGACGACTGCGAGTGCAACCCCCGCGCCAACGGCGCAACGCATACCAGACCGGAGCCTGTCTGCGTCTGCCTTTGCCTGTTCGCAAGCAGACCGGTGCGGCACCTGCCTGCCGCGCC
>SLNM01000064.1 GCA_007133055.1 Lentisphaeria bacterium | reverse complement strand
CTGATCGACGCGGTCAGGCAACGGCGGATACCGATTGTGGAAGGGCGCCAGGCGGTGCGCCTTCTGACGATTGACGGGGCGGAAGGCAGGCGGGCCTGCGGAATAGTCGCCCTGTCCGACGACCAGGACGGCCAGCCGGGAACCATCCAGTTTGAAGCATACCTGGCGGACAACTTGGTGTTCGCGGTCGGCGGGCCGGGAGGATTGTATCAAACCAGTGTCTATCCGGAAGTTCATACCGGCGCCATCGGACTGGCTTTGCTGGCCGGCGCCAAAGCCCGCAATCTGCCGGAATCGCAGTTTGGCATGGCCTCGATCAAATTTCGCTGGAATGTCTCGGGCACCTACATGCAGGTCATCCCTCGCTTTGTCAGCACCGCCGCCGACGGAAGCAGCGACCAGCAGGAGTTTCTGCGCCCCTACTTCGAAGATGCCGGCGCCATGAACAGCGCCATTTTTCTCAAAGGCTACCAGTGGCCTTTCGACCCGCGCAAAGTGGCTGGCGGTTCGTCCATCGTCGACATCCTGGTCTATCAGGAAACCGTGCTCAAGGGGCGGCGCGTTTTTCTCGACTACCGACAAAACAGCGCAAATTTCGACTTTGCCGCCCTAAGCCAGGAGGCCCGCGCCTATCTGGAAAATTCCGAGGCACTGCTCGACACTCCGATCGACCGACTGGCGAAGATGAACCAGCCCGCCATTGATCTTTACGCCGACCACCGGATTGATCTTACCCGCGAACCCCTGGAAATTGCGGTTTGCGCCCAGCACAACAACGGTGGCCTGGCCGGCAATCTATGGTGGGAGTCGGAGAATATCCGCCACCTCTTCCCGATCGGCGAAGTCAATGGTTCGCACGGTGTCTACCGCCCCGGCGGTTCGGCTTTGAACTCCGGCCAGGTTGCAGGCTTCCGGGTTGCCGAATATATCGCCCATGCCTATGCAAAACCTGATTTGGATACAAAAATGGCGCGGACCGCCGCCGAAAGCGCGGTGGCGGAGCTGCGGGAGAGCCTCCGCCGGGGACAGACGGCGGCACGGGACTGGCGCGAGCATCGGGCTGAATTCCAAGCGCGCATGACCCGGGCAGGCGCTCATATCCGTTCTTCTGAAATATTGCAAAAAGCAACTGCCGAAGCCTGGAAACAGTGGCGTGAAATCAGCGAAAACGGCAATCGCTGCGCCCTCGAAGAACCGGGGGCGGCCGGAGAGGCGCTGCGCAATCTTCAATTGTGCTTCGCCCATGCCATATACCTGGAGGCAATCATGGCGGCCGTCCAGGACGGGGTCGGCAGCCGTGGCTCCTCGCTGGTTCTGGATACGGACGGAAAAATGGTCCATCCCAGGCTGGACCAGGAATGGCGGTTCGCCGAGGAAACCCCGGAGTTCCGGGAAAAAGTCCTGGAAAGCACCCCGTCCGAAAACGGAACTTTCCATCACCGATGGCAACAGCGAAAACCATGTCCAGTTTCCGATGCCTGGTTTGAAAACGCCTGGTCCGCCTATCGCCGCGGCGAAATCTACCGGCAGTAACCTGCGGTCGGAAAACCAACTGCGGGCGACGACTGCGATGGACGATTGTGTACGCTCGAATCGTAATCCGCTCTCGCCTGCCTGTGCGCCATGCCTGCGCCGCCTGCCTGTCACCGGGCGACGGCAGACAGGCGTGTCTTGGCGCGGCAGGCAGGTCGCACGCAGACAGGTCGCACGCTCTCGTCAACCGGCATGGAATCCGGCCACTCTACACCTTTCGCTGACGCATTGCACCACTTTTCTATCGCGATTTGCAATATCATAAAACACCCTGTATCGTATGTGAGTTGTAATCGTAACAACCATTTTCGCAGACAGATTCCGTGCCACAAGCATATGGACACCGATCATGAATCAAGCCAACAAACCGGAAAATGAACAACCCCCCTGCACCCGCCGGGAGGTTGCCCTGCTGGCCCAACTGCAAGAAATTGAATTGGTGATTGAGGAATCAAACATCCTACATCCGGAAAATTCCGAACGGCGACTGGAGAGTCTGCGCCTGCAACGGCAGGAACTGCGGCGAAATTTACCCTCGGCCTGGCTCGAGCGATACGACAAGCTGCGCGAACAAGGCGCCCCCGTGGTCAAGGAGGCGAGCGGCATCTGCACAGGCTGCCGACTCAGGGTGCCGCAGGGTGATTTGCAAAGAATGCGCAATGGCAGCGCCCCCTGGCTCTGTCCAAATTGCTCCAGATTCATACTTCTTTCCGAATAGGAACAGCCCGACAACAAAAAAGCACAAAGCACCCCATGCAACTATCTCATCTGTTTCCACTCGAACATATTGTGCCTAGGCTGCAAGCTGAGTCGCGGCGGGAAATTTTTCTCCGCTTGATGGAACCACTGGTTAAGGCGCAAATAATTACTAGTCCGGACAATTTTGCCGACGCACTCGAGGAGCGCGAGGACCAGGTAACCACCGAAGTAGGACACGCAGTGGCAATTCCGCACGCCCGCTCAATGGCGGTCAGGCGACTGGCCGCCACGATCGGAGTGGCGCCGGAACCGGGCCTGATCTTCGGACCCGACCCCAATCAGCCATGCCGGCTTTTCTTCCTGATCGCTATCCCGGAATTCGCCCCGACCGCACACCTGCCGCTGCTCAGAGCACTGGCAAAGTTGGCCCGCCATGAAAAACGACGGGAAAGACTGATGGCCTGTACCACCGCCAAGCAAATTCATAGGCAACTAAGCAGCATCAGGGGATAAGACCGTACGAGTTGATCGACTACGCGTGTTCGACTAAACGGGGCGAGCAAGTGCATTTGGATTACCCTGCGAACTTGCATTCTCATTTTTGATAGAAACGCGGGGGCGCTAGGCTGAG
>SLNM01000184.1 GCA_007133055.1 Lentisphaeria bacterium | reverse complement strand
TGAACAGGATGAAGCTGAGCGCAATCAACAGGACGAGCACGGCGAACAACAGTTTTCCACCGCGTGCCGCGGCGGTGAACTCGCGGCGAAAAATGGGATTATGCCGAAAACCGATCATGTCTGCTTCCTCCTGGCCGCCTCACTGTTTTTTTCAACCGGTGTGCCGGCTCTCTGTTCTTTGATTCCGGCAGGATCGGCGGTCTTCAGGGGGCGGTGTCGGCGGGGTTCCCCGTCATTGCTTTTGGGCTGGGTTTTTGCCGCCGTCCCAGCGTCGGCGCCGTTCGATTGCTTGCGCGTAATGCGAAGGAACGCCTCCTCCAAATCGCCCTCCTCTTCGCGAAAACCAATGACGTTGATCTTATTTTCCACGAGAACACGGTTGATTTCCGCCATCTCCGAGCGCGGTCCGACATAGACCACCCTAACCTCGTTCCCCTGCGGGGTGACCCCTTTGACGTTGGCGTGCTTGGAACACAGCTCGGCGGCGCGTGCGGCCTCGCCTTGAACCGTGATACCGATTACAATGTGCTCCTGCAGCCGGGTGACGATCTCGCGAACCGTGCCGAAGTCCAGCAACCGCCCTTTCTCGACAATCCCCACCAAGTCGCACACTGACGACAGCTCCGGGAGAATGTGGGAGGAGAGCATAATCGTCTTGCCGACTTCGCGCAGTCGCATAATGGTTCGCCGCATTTCGATGCGGGCGTAGGGGTCGAGCCCGGAGGCTGGTTCGTCAAGGATCAGCACAGCCGGGTCATGCAGCAGGGTCTTGGCCAGAGCCACGCGCTTGGCCATGCCCTGGGAGAGCGAGTTGACCTGATAGTCAAGCATGTAGGCGGCATTGGCCAGTTCCAGCACTCCCTCGATGCGCCGGCGGCGGAGCTTGCGTGGAATCCGATAGGTGGCGCAGAAGAAATCCAGGTATTCCCACACGCTCATCTGATCGTAAACCCCGGTTTTGTCGGGCATGTAGCCGATCGTTCTCTTGATGGTCGAGTAATTTTTCGGTATCACCTGGACATTGTTGATGAAAGACTTCCCGGAGGTTGCCTTGTAAAGCCCGCAGAGCAGCTTGATCGTGGTGGTCTTACCGGAGCCGTTGGGCCCGATAAAGCCAAATATCTTCCCTTTTGGGATTTGCATGGTCAGGTTGAAAATGCCCCGGTTATTACCGTAGTCTCGGGTTAGTTTTTCGGTTCTTATCATGATTTTTCTATACTCCGTCATCGTTTTGCCGTTCCACTGCGGAATCGGCATGGTGTCCCTGCGCGGTGGCGCGAATTTCAAGCAGCCGCCATCGTATTGCCCGGTCAACCATTGTTGCCGCCGCGGTTTCTCTGGTTGGTTCAATGTGCAGACGCAGGAGCAAACGTCCGGTCAGAGGGTCGGTCAAACCTTTGATGTCGGCAGTGTCAAAGACAAAGCTCCCCGCCCTGGTTTCGATGCCGGCCAGGCCGGCCGGGATTTGCCCGTCCGGGTGTGCTTGATGATCGGGGTCAGCAAAGGGCACCAGTTCGATCCTGGCCGCGGCATCCCCCTCCGGATTGAGTAGTCGCACACTTACTTCGACTTGCTCCACTTGCATGGTTCCGAGAAACGCCGGCAGGTGGGCGGCGAACAAATAGGCGCCCCCGGATTGCATGTAGCTGTGTTCGTCCTGCCAAAGCAGGGTTTGGGCAGCCCGGTCAGCCGGTTTGATGTCAATCATTGCGGCCGGAATGGCGATTGGCCCCGATTCACTTTTCTCCTGAACCGGCAGCATCTCCATGGTGTAGCGTATCTGCGCGTATTCCTCTTCTCTGTTCTCGAAGCCGACAGGTGGTTCGAACCGGGGCTGCGGATTGGGATAGAGCAGGATCAGGCGTTGCGGCGGCAGCCAGTCTCCGACAATGTGCTGCCGGAAGCGGGTCTCCACAGGATTGAGCTGAAGCAGGCGGGCTCCTTCCGGCTCCATGACCCACCGACCGCCATTCTGCGGCTGCAACCGTCTGGCACCGCCGCCGCCGGTCAGGTAGAGCGCGGTTTCAGCGGGCAGTTCCGGCGGCAGGGTGAACTGGTCCAGCCGCGGTCCATCGGCACCGTAGATCAATACCCCGCCCGAGAGCGCATCGGCTGGTGTTGGTGAGAGTTGGTTGCGACTGGTGAAAGCGCATCCGACCGTACGGCGGCGCAGGGCGCTGAGGGCAAAATTGCGCAAGTGCTCCTGGCCGTCCTGACGGCGTATCTGCAAGCTTTCACGGAGTCGCTCCTGAAACATGGCCAGCGGGTTGAGATCAATATTGGGGGTGGTCGCAGGTAAAAAGGCGGCGGCCATCGAGTCCGTGCCCGGAACCGGCGAAGCATCATGCTGGGCGAACAGAGAAACCGATTGCAATCCCACCTGGCGGTCTGCCAGGTGACTGGTAATTTCGATGGTAATCATGCTGCGTCTGGGCTGCTCTCGCATTTGTTGAAAAGCCACATAGAAAATGGCGCCGGTAATGGCCAGTCCGTAGCAGCCAAGAAAAATCCAGCCGATTGGCTGACGCCTGGCCAAACGGGCAAGAATAAAAATCAATCCGACAAAAATCAGGTTGGCGGCCAGAATAAGCTGGATGCTCCCGGCGTCGGCCGCCTGGAAGCCGGTCAGCCGTTCGGCGGCTTCCTGCAGAGGCGGGGAGAAAACTGCATTCATGGTTAGCGGATGGGCGTGGCTCCAGCTTAGAAGATGGTTCCACAATGGCAGTCCCGCCTGACTGAGCCGGAAAAGCGGGTCGCCGGCATCGAATGTGCAGACTCCGACCACGCCGCCCCCAGCTTTACTCCAGGCCACCAGCGGATACGGCCCATGCGCCAGCACCGTGTGCGCCTCCGAGCGCGCCAC
>SLNM01000116.1 GCA_007133055.1 Lentisphaeria bacterium | reverse complement strand
TTGTATCTACGGGCAGCCTGCCTGACCACTTAGCTTGCAAGTGTGTCAGGTCCCCGCCCGTAGGACTGCACCCAGCTCACCGATACGGCCGGGGACGACCGTGATACCGGAGGTTCGCGGGGAGTTCATCGTACCCTGGAGCCGTCCGGCCTCGGACGGTGGTTAACGGCGGAGGCCCGCCGTCTCCAGATGCCCGCAGATTGCGGGCGGTCCAGGAATGGTCGAGTCAGATTGGCATTCCGCTTCGCTTCATTGCCCCGCTGTCGCGGTCTCGCGGGTCAGTATCGCACTACATCCGACTGCGTGGCCATGGGTGAGATGAGGGGGCGAGCGGCTGCGATTGCCTATCACGAAAACCCAATTACATTAAGTTTAGTATTTGTATAACCGACTCAAAGCTGTTGCAAACGGAAAAGAACGATTGCGCAAATTGTCCGCACAACAGCAGGAACAGAAATAGCCATCGAAAGGTTGTTAGATGGATTTTGGCACCAGTTACTATCCGGAACTTATACCGCAGGAAGAGTGGACTCAGGATTTGGACAAGATGCGGTTCCATGGCTTGACCGTGGTCCGCATTGCCGAATTCGCCTGGAGTCGATTTGAACCTCGCGAAAACGAATTTGATTTCGATTGGCTTGACCATTTTCTTGAGCTTCTCAATGAGCGCAGGATACAAGCGATCATGTGTACGCCAACGGCCGCCCCGCCCGCTTGGTTCATTCGACAGTTTCCCGAGGCTTGCTGCGTACTGCGTGATCAGGAGCGTCCTGCCGCTTATGGCACGCGACGGATCGCCTGCGTCAACAGCTCTATTTTCCGTCACTTTTCCACAGCCATCGCCAGACGCCTTGGCCAGCGCTATGGCCAGCATCCGGCTGTTGTCGCCTGGCAGATCGACAATGAATTGATTGGTCCGGAGAACCACCGCCAATTTCTTTGTCATTGCCCGGATTGTCAATGGCGTTTTCGCGACTGGCTGAAGCAGCGCTATTTAAACATCAAAGACATCAATGACGCCTGGGGCCTTGGCTTCTGGAGTCTTGATTTTTCCGACTTCGGCGAGGTGATCACACCCCGTCGCCAGCGCAACACCTTGGGGCACGAGCTTGCCGCCTATCGTTTCTACAGCGACAGCAACGTCGAATTCATTCGTCTGCAACACCATGCTTTGCGCCAGCACATAGCCGACAATCAAGTTATCAGCCACAATTCCACCGGCATCTTCGACCGCGGCATTGATCATCGGGCCTATGCTCGTGCCCAGGACGAAACCGGCTGGGACGCCTATCTCGGCGCCGCCTCGGCAGGACATCCTATGAAAGAGCCTTTTACCGCTCTCGGTCACGATATGTTCCGCAGCGCACTGCACAAGCCATTCTGGGTGTTCGAGACCAATCCCAATGACGAGCAAGACGCGGCCAGCCTGGCCGAAATGCATGCCCGAGGCGCTAAAAAAATCATCTTCTGGCATTGGCGCAGCCACAGGGCGGGCATGGAACAGGGTGGCAATATTTTGTGCGACACTGCGGGACGGCCAAACCAGGGGATCATGCGACTCATTGCCGATGTGCAGGAAAGGCTGCCGCCTGACGAATGGCCGTCTCAATTGAAACCCTGTGAAGCGGCCATTGTTTTCAATCCCGACAATGTCCGGGCTGAACATCTCAAGCAACTTCGCCCGCTGCCTTCGCTCGATGGCCTGATCAAGGCATACCAGCCATTCTGGCAGCATGGTGTTCCCCTGGACATGGTTGATCTGGAAAACAATCTGTCTGGATACCGGCTTCTGATAATGCCGGCCATGGCTTTGCTATCCTTGGAAGACGCGGAAAGGATCAGGGAATATGTCCGACAAGGCGGCGTTCTGCTGGTTGCCGCGCCTACGGCCCACAAGGACCAGCACGGTGTGTTCTTCCGCCTGCCGGCCGAACCATTGCTTGATGTATTGGGGATATCGGAATTGAGCAAGGACAAGTCTTCGGATATCAGCGTGATCGTCGAGCAGAACCATCAGGAACTGGCCGCCGAACAAATGCTCGAACTTGCGCAGCCCTCAACCGCGTGCATACTGGCAAAGATCAAAGATGGCCGCTTTGCCGGCCAGGCGGCCGCACTCCACCACAGTCTCGGAAAAGGGCAGGTTTTCTATACCAATGTCCGAAGCCTGCAAGTCAATGAATGGCTGGGCGAACAAGCGGCCTTGGCGGCCGGTCTGCAATGGCTGGACAACCCCCATGCCGACGTGTCCCTGCTGCCGGACCTGCAGAACCCTGACAAGGTTTGGTGTTTCAACCACAGCAATCATCCGCGTTGCGTTTTGGGCAAGGAGATTCCACCCCGCGAATTCATCGTGCATAGCGAAAGCTAAAATATTTGTTATCTACCATCCACCATGAAACTGGATCGGCGGACGCCGTCGGAAATATTCCTGCTGCAACATTTCCAGCATTTGCCTCTGCCTGTCCGCGGCCTCCGGCTGGTTATACAGGTTGTTCATCTCCAAGGGGTCAGCGATCAAATCGTACAGCTCCCCCTCCTCGCTGTTATTGTAATATACCATTTTACTTTCCTTGGTTCGAACCATCCGCAATGACGCAGTCGCACTATTCCCGGCACTCTCCCACTCAGCCAGGACACAGTCTCTTTCACCCTCCGGGAAAAGATTCAGATCATGGTCGAGAAACGCCCTTCCGGACTGCGTGTTATCGTTTTGGACATCGACCATTCGGCACAGCGTCTGCATCAGATCGACTCCGGAAGTCAGGCCTTGGATGCGGCACCCTCCGAGCGACCGCCCCGGGACGTTGACGATCAGGGGTACCCGCATCAAATCGTCGAGCAGATATGGACCTTTCCACAGCAGTCCATGATT
>SLNM01000324.1 GCA_007133055.1 Lentisphaeria bacterium | reverse complement strand
CAGATTACGCCAGATGACCTCGGTGACAAAGGGTACGAACGGGGCGGCGATCTTGCAGAAGGACAGCAGGACATGATGCAGGCATTGGTAGGCTTTCTGCTTGTCCTGGTCGTTCTGGCTTTTCCAGAAGCGCCGGCGGCTGCGGCGGATATACCAGTTGGTCAGGTCCTCGAGAAAGCCGGTAAAGCGCTGGGCCGCCGGTTGCAGTTGATAGGCGTCCATGTATTGCCGGATATCCGCCACCGTGCTTTGCAGGCGTGCCAGCACCCATCGGTCAAGCTGGTTGGCCGGCGGGGGAGGGGGGTGCTCGGCGGCCGCACCCGAGGCGGGCCGCCATTGATCGACCCGGGCGTAGGTGACAAAGAAGGAATAGGCGTTCCACAGCGGCAGAATGAAGGTGCGCATACTTTCCCGCACCGCCGTTTCGCTGAAGCGCAGTCCCTCGGCCCGCACCACCGGCGAGGCAAGCATGGTCAGACGCATGGCGTCGGCGCCGTAGGTCTCCATGATCTTTTCCGGCTCCGGATAGTTTTTCAGCCGTTTCGACATTTTGCGTCCGTCTTCGGCCAGGACCAGCCCGTTGACTATGACATTGCGAAACGGTGGCCGGTCGAACAAGGCGGTGGCGATTACCACCAGAGTATAGAACCAGCCGCGGGTCTGGTCCAGCCCCTCGGCAATAAAATCGGCCGGGAAATTCTTCTCCACCCGCTCACGGTTGGCAAACGGATAATGGTACTGGGCGTAGGGCATGGCGCCGCTTTCAAACCAGCAGTCGAGCACTTCCGGCACCCGTTGCAGTTGTCCGCCCCGCTCGCCGGGCAGAACAATCTGGTCGACAAAATGCTTGTGGATGTCGCTCACCGAATGGCCGCATTTCTCCTCCAGCTCGGCCACCGAGCCAAAACAAACGGTTTCGCCGGTTTCACGGTTGCGCCAAACCGGCAAGGGGCAGCCCCAGTAGCGGTTGCGGGATATGGCCCAGTCCCGGGCGTTGGCCAGCCATTTGCCGAACCGCCCCTCTTTAAGGTGTTCCGGCACCCACTGAATTTGACGGTTGGCCGCGACCATCCGATCCTTGATCGCTTCGACACGGACAAACCAGGTGGCGACCGCCTTGTTCAGCAGCGCGGTGTCGCAGCGCCAGCAATGCGGGTAGTTGTGGCGATAGCTGGTACGATGCACCAGCGCCCCTTCCTGCTCGAGGCGGCGAATCAGGTCCCGGTCGCAATCTTTGACGAAGCGCCCGCAGTAGTCCGCCACCTCCTCGGTGTAGCGGCCTTGGTCGTCGAGCGGGCAGACGACGGGCACATCGTTGGCGGCGGCGGCGGCGGCGTCGTCTTCGCCGAAGCCGGGCGCGGTGTGTACGATCCCGGTGCCCTCCTCGGTGGTGACAAAGTCGGCGGCAATCACCCGAAACGCCCCCTGGCCGCGCAATTGCCCGAACCACGGAAACAGGGGCAGGTAGGTACGCCCGACCAGCTCCCGTCCTTTGCAGCGGCGGACGATGGCGGGCCTGTCCTGCGGCCAGTAAACCGGGACCAGCGCTTCGCCCACTATGTAGCGGTCTCCCTGGTCCTCGACTTCGACATAGTCAATCTCGGATCCGACCGTCAGAGCCAGGTTGCCGGGCAGAGTCCATGGAGTGGTGGTCCAGGCCAGGTACCACAGACGCGGATCGTCGGTGTCGCGGAAGCGCACGGTGATGGCCGGCTCCTCGACTTCGACATAGCCCTGGTTGACCTCGAAGTTGCTGAGCGGGGTGGCGCAGCGCGGGCAGTACCACATGATCTTGTCGCCCTCGTAGACCAGTTCCCGTTCCCAAAGCTGGCGAAACACCCACCAGATCGACTCCATATAGTCGCGGTCCATTGTCCGGTAGCCGTGCTTGAAATCGACCCAGCGCCCGGCCCGGGTGACCACCCGCTCCCATTCCCGGGTGTGGCGCAGAACAATCGAGCGGCAGGCTTCGTTGAAGCGGTCCACGCCGAAGGCCTCAATTTCATGCTTGCTCTTCAACCCCAGCTCCTTCTCCATTTCATTCTCTACCGGCAGCCCATGGCAGTCCCAGCCGAAATGACGGTCGACGTATTTGCCGCGCATAGTCTGATAGCGTGGGACTACGTCCTTGATGGTACCCGCCAGCAGGTGCCCGTAGTGGGGCAGGCCGGTGGCGAAGGGCGGGCCGTCGTAGAATACGTATTCCTCGCAACCGCGGCGGAGTGCAAGCGACCGCTCGAATATACCCTCTTCACGCCAGAATCGCAGCACCTCGTGCTCCAATTCGGGAAAAGACTCTTTGGCTGATACAGGCTCGAACATGTTTTTTTGCAGAATTTGAATTGGTTGCTTTGACCGCGCGGACGTAGTCTTTAATATGTTGCCGGGATAGGGGTTGTCAATCAGGGATGGTGGATTGACCGTAATGCGTCGATCAGGGGAATAACAGAATCGGTTGACGATTACGGGCGACGCTTACGGCGGACGAGTTCCGCGCTTCACGCCCCCAATACCCTATACCCAACCCGCTTAACCGATGCGCGCCTACTTGTCAGGCAGGTCGAGCGCGGAGCCGGGCCGGGCGCCGTCGGCAGGGTCGATTCGGCGCCAAACGCCACTTTCCTCCTCTCTTTCAATCCTGGTTATTCTGGCCAGTGGTATGCGCAGAGCTTCGCTATCTCTTTCGCCACTGTCGTCGGCTGTCTCGACGACCACCGCTTGCGGAAGAATCTCCAGAACGGCTGTGCTGACGATTTGGTAGTCGCCGTAGGCGATACGCAACCGCGCCGGTGCCGATGTTCCCTCCTGACCTCTGCGCTGCTGCAACAAAACCTCTTTGATGGCGGCGATTTTCTCGTGGTGTTGATCGTCGTCGGTGATTG
>SLNM01000019.1 GCA_007133055.1 Lentisphaeria bacterium | reverse complement strand
GAATCATTGTTGCCGTTTGCACCATAGGACCAGAGGTCGTAGGACTGAGTATTGACCAATCCCGGCGACTGGTAGCGAAACGGCTGCCGGAATCCGTCGAGAACCCGTCCATTGCTTTCCACAATTTCTTCGCTTAGATAAGGAGTGCCGTCACGATCTTCGAAACCGCCGAAATCATTGATGTCGAATACTGCATTTGCGTTGGTTTGCTCCGGATAGTACCCCCAGTCCCGGTAGTGCTGGTCCAGGGCGTTTTTCAGGCGTTCCATGCGCGACCGGGTGTCTGCTTCCGAGGCGCGGCGGGTGGCCATCCTCATGCCGCCAACCCCGATACCGACCAGGATCAGGATGACGGCGATAACCAGCATCATTTCGATTAGGGTAAAGGATCGCTTATGCATTTAAGTGGCACCTCTTGTTTCTGTGGTTCCGTAATCCGTCCGATCCGTCCGATCCGTCCGATCTGTCCGATCTGTCCGATCTGTCCGATCTGTCCGATCTGTCTGATCTGTCTGATCTGTCTGATCTGTCTGATCTGTCTGATCTGTCTGATCTGTCTGATCTGATGCGGCAAGCGCTATAGCCCCAAAGGGGCGGCACATCGTGCTGTGTCGCCGCTACCATCGGGCTTGCCCCTGAACCGACCGTGCATTCTTTACGGGCGGGGACGCCCGTAGGTACAATAATACCCCCCCCCTCAGAACGCCTGTTTCACCTGGACGCCGCGCTGGGTGCCGCGGCGGCTCTGGTCGAACTGCTGGACATTCATCATCTGCATTTCGACGTTGCGCTGGCGCAGGTTCTGCTGGTAGTCGGGGATGGCCTGAGTGGGGGCCTGCGGCGCGGGTCGGCGCTCTTCCGGTCGCGGCCCGAACCAGGTTTCGCCGCGGTGGAAGGCGTAGCGGCTGTCGTCCTCGCGGGCGATGACGGTGGCCTGGCCGCGCAGGTTGTCGGCCACGAAGATGCCGCGCAGGTCGGTCTGGCCGTCGCGGAACTCGCTGTCCTGGCTGCCGACCGCCTTGACATGGACATCGGCCCGGTAGCCGCCGGCCACCGCATCAATGACGTTGACCCGCAGGCGGCCGCTGTCCGGATACTCCTGCACCTCGATATCGAGCGGGGTGATCAGAACCAGGGCGCTGGTGAACAGGTCGTCGCCGCGGCAGATCACCAGGTATGCGCCCTCGGCCTGCAAGTCGAGTTCGAGAGCGGTTTCGCGGTCGCGGAAGTCACGGCCGTCGCCCAGCTCGAAGGCGGTCTCGAGCGAGGGCGCAATGCCGGCCAGGTGGATGGCGGTGATGCGGCTGAGGTTCTTCTCGCGCAGGTAGAGCTTCATCAGGTCGACCCGGTATACCTGCACGAAGGCCTCCTGAATATTGCGATGGCGCAGATTCAGCTCGATCCGGTCGCCGGGGCGGAAGATATTGACTTCCTCGAGTTCGACCGACTGGCTTTCGAAGTATTCGATGGCCTCGGCCGCGTCGGGATATTCCCCGGCCACTTTCCGGTACCATTCGATGGCCTCCGCAGGCTGCCCGTGGGCGTGGTGAATCTGCCCGACGATATACTGGGCAAAGGTCCGGTCCTGGCTTTGGCCCTCGGCCACCCGGACGGCGGCGGCCAATGCCTGCCGGTACTCGCCCTGCCAGAACCAGCCGAGCGCCTGCATGTAGTCGAAGCTGCTGGCGATCGGGCTGTCGGCGAAGCGCTCGGCGAAATGCCGGCTCAGCTCGACCACCATGGGGTAGTCGCGCAGATCGAGGAAGGCATTGGTCAGGCTGAAGGCCGCGTCGTCGGCCAGCGGATCGTTGGGATAGAGCGCGAGGAAGTCGCCGAGCATGTCGATAACCCGGCGCAGCATCTCGACCCGGTTCGGCTGCACGCCGTTCTCCTCGGGCATGGTATGGGCCTGCGGCGCCTTCTGATAGAGAGCC
The DNA here is from genome assembly GCA_007133055.1 of Lentisphaeria bacterium. GTDB lineage: Bacteria > Verrucomicrobiota > Lentisphaeria > Oligosphaerales > PUNB01 > SLNM01. The sequence continues at coordinate 954 of SLNM01000019.1, read as the reverse complement.
TGGGTGAGGGCGAACCATGAGGTTGCGACATCGGCGGTGTCCGGATACTCGAACCACAGTCCGGCCTGGTAGTCGACCGAGGCGAGGAAGCGGCCTTCGTCCTCGAGCATGGCGCTGACATTCGAGTCGCTGATAAAGCTGGCGGCGATAGTGGCGCGATAGATCAGGCTGGCGCGCTCGAACTCGCCAATGTCGCGATAGGCCCGGCCGACGACAAGGATTTTGTCGAATGGAATTTCCAGCTCTGGATGGCGCTCGCGGAGAATCTCGAACATCTCGACAATGCGCCGGGACTGGTAGAATTCCGGCTCGGTGTGAATCCACAGCAGCATCCGGGCCAGGTCTCTTTCGTTATAGGTGCGCTGCTGCCGGAACAGCTCGCTGAGGTGTTCGAGCGCCTCGGCGTAGAGCCCGTCGTTGAAATAGGCGCGTCCGAGCGCGAACAGCTCGGCACGGTTCATCTGATAGACTTCGTCGGGGACTTCGCCGGGGCCGAGCACGACCAGGTCGGTCTGGTTGCCCAGCCGCATGCGGCCGGGCTGGACCGCGTCCCGGAGAGCGGTCGGCGGCACCCGGTAGACGCCGGGGGCGTAGCCGACCAGCTCGTAGGTGATCGACGAGCCGGGAGAACTGTTCGGCGGATAGTAGAAGACGATGCGGTCCCGATGCACTTCGTGGTGGACGAAACTGCCTTTGACCGAGTCCTCGACCAGGATGGCGCCGGCCGGCAGTGGCTCCTCGATCGTCATGTAGCCACGATAGGTGGAATTGTAGAAGTTAATGCGGACCTGCGTGCGCTTGCCGATCGCGAGCTGCCGGATTTGCTGGCTGCTGGTCACGCCGAGCGGACGGCCGCGATAGCTCAGACCTTCGTGGAAGGTGCGACGGTGGTGAATGTAGGGGTGTGCGAACGAGCGCGGATCCTCGATCTTCGTGGAGAAGCCATGCAGCGAG
>SLNM01000148.1 GCA_007133055.1 Lentisphaeria bacterium | reverse complement strand
TGCGCAGTCCGGAAACCTCGCCGTAAAGTGAAACCATGTCGACAACCTGATCGCGCATGGCGGTGCATATTTCAGGATGGGTTGGCGGATGCGCCTTCGGATCGCGCAATTCGCGAAAAATCCAGGGATTGCCAATGGCACCGCGGGCAATCATTAACCGAGTGCAACCGGTTCGCGATCGCAATGCTTCCGCCGACCCCCGCTCCATCACTCCCCCATTGGCGACAACCGGGATGCCCAGGGCTTCTCGGACCGCCGCGATCACCTCGAATCGCACCGGGCCCGCGTAAATTCGCTCACGAATCCGACCATGCACAGTCAGCGCCTGCGCCCCCCCTGCTTCCAATCGTTTTGCCAAAGCCACCGTTGAGGTCGGGTCAGATTCATCGAGAATGCGGATTTTCACCGTGACCGGCCATGGCGAATGAATGATCAGTTGGTCGAGGCAGCGCAGCGCCAGGTCCGGGGTCTGGCACAGGGCGGCGCCGGCACCGCGCCTAATTACCTTGGGCACGGGGCAACCCATATTAAAATCGAGGACATCGAAATGCCGCTCCCGCAGACGTCTCACCGCCTCGCCAAGCAAAGCTGGCTGCGCCCCCAGAATTTGCGCTCCGAGCCACGGTTCGCCCTGGCCTCTCAACACATTGGGATCAGTATCCGGATTGCGAAAGACCACCGCCCCGGCTTCGATCAAAGGTGTGAAAGCGTAGTGGCAGCCCTGCCTGCGACACTGCCGGCGAAAGGGCAAGTCGGTGTAGCCGGAAAGAGGGGCGAGAATCAAAGCATCGGCAGGATAGAGATGGGCGGGCATTATTGGCACCTGACCGCTTATTACGGTTTGCGATCAAAATGATCATGATCAGGACGAACGATTGGGGAGGATCTGCACGACCTATATTTTCTGCCCTGACCTTTCGCCTAGCCTGCTTAATTCAATCATCTTGAATGCAAATTCGGATTAGGTACTCGTGCCGTAAACAGCACCCGGGTTTCGGTCGCTGCCGTTTCATGGCTAGGATCTCCAAATGCCGCGAAACTTGGTAACCAAGCAAGCGTGAAACCGAAAACAAGGCAGGATGCGAGGAAGATTTTCACTCTCATAATCCAAAACTCCACAACCGTCAAGCAATACATCCTTATCATACCCCATAAAGACAATGCTTCAAGTCGTTCCCCGGGGCGCTGCCGCAGGCGTATTCCGGCTGGTTGCCCGGGCCGTCACGCCCAGAACTGACGGTTTGCCATTTCACGGCCGTCAGCCACCGCGGCGGCTGCGCAGCTTGCCTTTGCTCAGGAACCCGTCGTAGTGGCGGGAAAGGAGGTGAGCCTCGACATGGCGCAAGGTATCCAGCATGACCCCGACCATGATCAGCAGGCTGGTGCCACCGAAGAAAGAACTGACCGTGAAAGGGATGTTGGCCTGATCGGCCAGAATCATCGGGGTCAGGGCGATGGCGGTGAGAAAGATCGAGCCGGCAAGCGTTATCCTGGTCATGGTGGAGTCGATAAACTCGGCGGTCGGCCGTCCGGGCCTGATGCCGGGTATATAGCCGCCCTGCTTTTGCAGGTTGTCGGATATTTGCAATGGATTGAACTGGTTGGCGACCCAGAAGTAGGAGAAGATGATAATCATGGCGCCAAATATGAACAAGTAGGGATTGTTTCCGGGCTGGAACCATGCGGCCCACCCTCGGATACGGGTGTATTCAATGGCATTGAGCACGAACGGCGGGAAAGCCAGGATCGCGCTGGCAAAGATAATCGGCATAACCCCGGAGAAGTTAACTCGCAAGGGCAGGTAGCTGGTCTGTCCGGCCATGGCGGTGCGCCCGCCGCTGCGCCGTGCGTGCTTGATGGGAATCTTACGATGTCCCTGGGTCAGAGCCACAGTGGCGGAGCAGACCACGACAAACATGGCCACCAGCAGGAGAGCGTGGATAATGGTGAACGGCGCGCCGCCGACCGCCTGGCCGCTGCGTACCAGATTGACCATTTGAAAAATTGCCGCCGGCAGCGCCGAAATAATGTTGACCGTAATAATCAGAGATGCACCGTTGCCGATCCCCCTTTCCGTAACCTGCTCGCCCAGCCACATGATCAGCATGGCGCCGGCGGTCAGCACGACCACACTGCTAAGCATGAAGAAAGGTCCTGTGGTGATTACCACGCGCACATCGCCGATGCCGCGAAAAAGCATGCCCGGGTTCATCATCACCCTCGCGGCGGCGAAGCCCTGGACCAGGCAAATGAGAAGGGTCAAATAGCGAGTGTACTGGTTGATCTTCATGCGCCCGCTTTCGCCCTCCCTCTGTAACTTTTCCAGGGTCGGCACTACCGGGGTCATCAACTGCATAATAATCGAAGCGGAAATATAGGGCATGATCCCGAGCGCCCCCACCGCGAAGTTCTGCAGGGCGCCGCCGCTGAACAGGTCGAACATGGTTACCATGCCGCCGCCGTGGGCGCCGCGGACTCTTTCAAACAGTGCTTCCAGGGCAGCCGCGTCGACACCGGGGGACGGAACATTGGCCGCCACCCGTACCAGAGCGACAATGCCCAGAGTGAAGAGTATCCGATTCCTCAGCTCGGGTATGCGGACACTGTTGATGTATGCAGAAAGCATGATTCAGCCCCTGTGTCAGACCACTTCGCAGGTACCGCCGGCGGCTTCAATTTTCTGACGGGCCGAAGCCGAGAACTTCTTTGCCCTGACCGTCAGCGCCTTGCTCAGGTCGCCGTCGCCCAGCACCTTCAATCCGGCATCGCCCCTGGCCATCATTCCCCGGCCAGCCAGAGTGGCCTCGTCGATTTCACTGCCGGCCTCGAACATTTTGTCGAGCTGTCCAGTGTTGATAATATTGTAGACGGCGTGGTTTGGATTGTTGAAACCGCGCTTGGGCA
>SLNM01000213.1 GCA_007133055.1 Lentisphaeria bacterium | reverse complement strand
TACACCTGCGGGGAGAGTATCGCGGTGGTGGATCGGGTTCTGCATCAGGAAATCAACGCTGAGCTGGTGTCGATCATGCGGGAGTTTGACGGCAGACCGTTTGCCTTGTCCGGCAAGAACGTGCTGCGGGCCGAACCGTTGCAGAGCCTTGATCCGGCCACGGGCCAGCCCCGGGACTTGGGATTGGTGGGCAGCGTGGTCAATGTCGATACCGAACAGATTAGGTGGGTGCTGGCCCGCCGGGAGGTGCCGATTATTACGCCGCTGGCCCGGGATATGAACGGGCGTATTTACAATGTCAATGCCGACATGGCCGCCTGCCGGATCGCGGCCGAACTGCGTGCCGACAAGCTGGTCTTTCTCAGTGACGTGCCCGGAGTGCTGCGTGAAGCCGGCAATGAGAACAGCCTGATCTCAACCATTGGTCTGGCTGATGTCGAGCCTTTGATCGAGCAGGGTGTGATTGGTGGGGGGATGGCTCCGAAAATTCGCAGCGCCGCCGAGGCCTTGCAGGCTGGCACCAGCAAGGTTCACTTGATCGACGGACGTGTGCAGCACTCGCTGTTGCTGGAAATTTTTACCGATCAGGGGGTGGGCACCCAAATTGTTGGTTAGCCAAGCTGGGAAAACTTGACTGAAGTGATTGCTGGCAATACTGCAAAGGATTCAGAAAAAAACACTGGTGAACCAGGCTCTCAGGCTGCCCGGTCCGGAGTGATCGGAATCCCTGCGGCCTTATGGTATTTTCTTCATCCCGGTTTGTGGGAGGATTTTTTCCACGCCCTCGGTCTGCGGGTAGTTCTTTCCTCCGGCACCGTCCGTCAGACGGTGGCACGGGCCGGCCTGATTTCCGAATCGGAGCATTGTCTTCCGATCAAGTTGCACGATGCGCATCTGGCCGAGCTGGTGGACCAGGTTGGTCTGGTCTTTGTGCCGCGTATCCTGTCAACTCTGCCCCGCCATATTGCCTGTCCCAAGCTAGGTGCTCTGCCCGACTGCGCCCAGGCCCAGTTCGGGGAGCGGGCGGAGTTTGTAACGGTCGATGTTGATCAGGCCAAAAAACCGTTGCGCAGGTCCATGCTTGAACTGGGAAGAAGGCTGGCGTTTCCACGCAGTGTGGTCAAGGTGGCCGCCGACCAGGCGTTGACCAAGCTGGCGGCGCGGCGGCGGCATGGCACCCGGTCGAAGACTATGACGGCAGCGGGGAGGCGGCGGAGAAAAATTTTGCTGCTCGGACATCCCTATAATCTCGCCGACCCCTACATGAGCGGACCGGTCACCGGCAAGCTGCAAGCCCTGGGGGCGGAGTTTGCCACGGTCGATCATGGCCGGACAGAGATCGCCGACGGACCGATCAAGTGGGATGCGTGCAGCATAATGTATGATGCGCTGCGTAATTTGCAGAGGGCGGACTGGGCCGGCGTGATCCAGATCAGCTCCTTCAACTGCGGATGTGATTCGATCGCCATGCAAATTTTTCAATCTGTTCTTAAAAACAAGCGTATTCCCTATATGCGCCTGGTACTAGATGAATACGATGGCCGGGCCGGGCTGGACACGCGCCTGGAGGCGTTTGTTGATTCGACGGGATGGAGAGACCATGCTGCCGCGACTTGCTTTTGAGCCATGGGGCAATTATTCACTGGCGCTGGCCGCTTCGGTCGAGTGCCTGAAAGTCGAACCTTGGACAGCTACCGCCACCACTCCGGCCGCCTTGAAGCTGGGGGTCGAAGCTTCGCCTGAATCAGCCTGCCTTTCCTTTAAAGCCGCCACCGGACACTTTCTCGAAGCCGCCCAGCAAGGGGTCGAGTACGGGGTCATGGTCAACAGCGTCGGCACCTGTCGACTGCGATATTATCACCGATTGCAGCAGCAGATTCTTCGGGAGCGCGGCTTCGCCATGCATATTTTCAATGTCGGCTATGACGGGGTCAAGCCTCCGATTGTACGTTATTTTGATCCTGAGCTGGGACATTTTCTGCGCTGCTGTTTCCGGGCCCGGTTGAAGGTGCTGACGGTTGACGCCATTGAAGCCGCCGCCTGGCGTGTGCGCGCCCGGGAGGCCGTGCCCGGCGCTACCACCAAAGCAATGAACGAAGTGCTGAAAATGCTTGACCAGGCCCGCACCACCCGGCAGATTCGGGCGGTTCGCAGGCAGGTTCCGGATTTTTTTGCCGCCGTTCCAACCAATCCCGAACCCCGCCCCCTGCGAGTGGCGTTGCTGGGCGAGGCGTCGGTGCTGCGAAACCGGCTTCTCAACCATAACATCGAGGAAATTCTCGGATCCCTGAAAGTCGAAGTGCGAAACTTCTTCCTGCTGGGGGAGGAGATCAAGAATATTTTTGGCCTTGGCCTCTGGGGCAGGCATTCACGCTTCTCCCTGAAGCGTCTGGCACGTCCCTACTTGAAATCACTGGTTGGCGGCCATGCCATTGACTCGGTGGGCAACACCATCCGATGCGCCCGGGAAGGCTACGATGGTTTAGTTCATCTTTGTCCTGCCGGATGCATGCCGGAAATCAGTGTGCGCCCGATTATTCGCAGGGTCAGCCGCGACCTGGACATACCGGTTCTGGAATGCTCGATGGACGAGCATACCAGCCATGTCGGAGTGGTCACAAGAGTCGAGGCCTTCGTGGACGTACTGGAACAACGAAGAAAAAAGAACTAATCTGGCAGACAATAGAATGGCAAAAGATGCTTATCTGGGAATAGATGTTGGCTCGATCAGCGTCAACCTGTTTTTACTGGACGGCGGCGGCGAAGCTCTCTTCACTGCCTATCGGAGAGTGGATGGCAATCCGATTGTGGCGGTGCAGAGAGCCCTTCTGGAAATGGATGCGCAGCTTGCAGAAAAAATCACCATTGCCGGCGTTGGAGTGACCGGCAGCGGTCGCTCGCTGGTCGGTGCGGTGGTCGGCGC
>SLNM01000133.1 GCA_007133055.1 Lentisphaeria bacterium | reverse complement strand
CGAAGCCAAGCGCCAGGTCTTTGGCGAAGTCGGGTCATCTTAAGCGCCGACCGGTGTTTTTCGTGGGTTTTCTGTCCTTGTTGGGTTGGCTACCGGACCCGAAACCTGAAACCTGAAACCTGAAACCTGAAACCTGAATAATTACAGGCTTCGTTCAACTTGCGACTTCATTTTGCTCCAATAACGTAACTCCGGAACACTCTGCAATGCCGGCCAGTCCCCACGAAAAATCAAATCCCGAGTCATGGAATGAATTCGAATGGGAGCGCGCCTTGCGCGAGAGCGACGATTACGCCCGCCGCTACTTCCAATTGCTTGACCGGTTCAGCGAGCTGCCCGGCGCCAATCAGTTGATCGCCGCCTATATTGGGCGTGGCATGGAGAATGGCGACTGCGCTCTTGACTGCGATCAATGCGAGCAAAGATGGTCCTGTGAAATGAGTTTGGCCAATGAATGGAACACGGCCTCAGACTTGGACTGGAATGACGACGAGGACGAGGATGGGCCGGACTCGGTGGATGACCATGACGGTGGCGAACGCCAGCCCGGCGGCGCCTACTTCTACGAATCTGACTCGCGTTTCAAGCTGGTCCGACAAGTGGTGCTGGGATGGTGCAATGTATATGCCGCTATTCTGCCAAGGGAATCCCGCCGAACCGGCTTGAAAATCCTTTTCCACCTGGGCAGGGCGTTGGGAAACCTCTCATACAGTATCGGCGATGGCATGTTCGACCACCCCGGCGCGGCGGTCGCATTTGCCAAGCGCTCGCTCGACCACCTTAATCGGGCTCTGGGAATGCTGCAATCATTGGTCGAGGAAAAACCGCGCCTGGCTCCTTTGCTGGGGGCGATGAAGCAGCATATTCTTAAGGCGCGGGGGGCGGTCTTTGATCATTTGCAGGAATGCCGATGAAGGGGGGTATGACCAATGATACCATTGCGGCGCTGGCCACGCCGGTGGGGGGGGGTGTCGCCGTGGTCAGAATCTCCGGCCCGCATGCGGTTGAGCTGGCGGAACAGGTATGGCGCTGCCGGAACCGGCGCCCCCTGGCCCAACTGCCCGCACGTACTTTGCATTTGGGCGAGGCAGGCGAGGCCGACGGTATGGCCATTGATCGTTGTTTGGCAGTGCGTTTCCAGGCGCCAGCCAGTTATACCGGCGAGGACATGGTGGAAATTCATGGTCACGGCGGTGGCTTGGTGGCGCGGCAAATCCTGTTGGCTCTGCTGAACCAGGGCGCCCGACACGCCGAGCCGGGAGAATTCACTCGGCGCGCTTTCCTCAATGGCAAAATGGACCTGACCCAGGCCGAGGCCGTCGCTGATATTGTCCAGGCCCATAGTTTGATGGCGCTAAGACTGGGCAAACGCCAGCTCGACGGACGCCTGGGACAACAAGTGGCCGGAATCTATGACCGGCTCAGCCTGCTGTTGGCGGAGGTTGAATCGCAGTTGGATTTTCCCGATGAGGAGATTGAGCGGGTGCCCGGTCAAAAACTGGCATCGGAACTCGCAGCGTTGCAACAGGAAACGCAGATGCTCCTGGAGTCAAGGCTGGAGGGGGAAGTCCTGCGCCAGGGAGTGAGTCTGGTTCTGGCCGGACCGCCAAACGTCGGTAAATCAAGCCTGATGAACGCTATTCTCGGACGGGATCGCGCGATTGTAAATCATTTGCCCGGTACTACCCGAGACACCCTTGAGGAATTTGCCCATGTACGTGGCATTCCGGTGCGGCTGATCGACACCGCCGGCATTCGCGAAGCCAGGAATGCGGTCGAAAGTGCGGGCATCGCGCGCGCGCTGGCTTCAATGCGGGAAGCACAGGTTGTAATCTGGGTGTCGGATGTTCGCAAGCCGATGCAAACGCAGGCAATGCCCCCCGACTTCGCACGGCTGCCGGTGCTCGGAGTGCTTAACAAATGCGACCGACTGCCAGTCGGCTCAACCCCCCCCGCACGTACCGGCGAGGTGTGTGTTTCCGCCCTCACCGGGGATGGTCTGGAGGAACTGTTCGACGCTGTCGAAAGGATGGTCTGGCATAACCCCCACGAACACGAACCGGAGGTCGCGGTCGGAGCCCGGCACGCCGCGCTGCTCGAACAAGCCATGCCCTCGTTGCGCGAAGCCGAGCAGAACCTGCTCGACGACCAGCCGGAGATGGCGGCCGTCGCCCTGCGGGACGCACTCGAACCGATCGGGATGATTCACGGAAAAACGGTGCTGCCGGATGTGCTTGACACCATTTTTTCACGCTTTTGCATCGGAAAATAGCGTGGCATATTTTTTTGCCGAAAATTATTAGCCCTATTGTGAAAGGATGAAAAAAAATATGTCGGAATTGCGAAACGTCATCTTGATTATGACCGATCAGCAGCATTATAAAACCATGGGATGCACCGGCGAAAAGGCGGCCCGCACTCCCAACCTCGACCGCTTGGCGGCGGACGGCCTGGTCTTCACCAATCACTTTGTAACCAATCCTGTGTGCTCTCCCTCCCGAGCCAGTATTATGACCGGCAAGTATATCACCCAGCATGGTCTCTGGTGCAATGGTGTGGCTTTGCCCGAAGCACAGCAAACTCTGGCCCAGGCGATGAGCGAAGGCGGCAGACAGACCGCTCACTTCGGGAAGCTGCACTTGCATCCGATTATTCGGCGAACTCAACCCCATCCGCCTTACGGATTTCAGGTTTGCGAAGTTGGCGAAGGAGACCAGCAGTTGATCGACGATGACTATTTTCGCTGGCTGCGCAGTGAGCATCCGGATACTTTCGTGCAATACCTGACGGAGATGTTTGTCGAAGGCCATGCCAAAGCCTATGCCTCGAAGCTGCCAGAAGAAATGCATTTGAGCACCTGGCTGACCCGGCGGTCGATTGACTGGTTGAAGCACCGTCGCGACCCCGAACGTCCGTTCTTTCT
>SLNM01000196.1 GCA_007133055.1 Lentisphaeria bacterium | reverse complement strand
CAATGGTCTGGAGAAGACACTCGAAAAGAAAATTCCGGTCAGCGACCGGCGTTGGCATGTAGAGGAAGACCACGTCGCGTACGGATCAGAAAGTGCGCTGTGCCCCTCTGGATGGTCCGAAACCCGAAACCCGAAACCCGAAACCTGAACTCTGCCACGAGCAATGCATCATTTCTGAATATGAATTGAAACAAGCTACCCACTCAAAGTGAGAAAGAACCAGGCTTTTATAGTGTGCAATTGAAAAAAACAAGGAAGTGCAAAAATGGCAGTGCGTGTGATTCAAGCGGGTATGGGGGGCTGGGGAGTCAACTGGGCCGAGAACGTGGTGCCCAAGGTATCCAATGTCAAGACAGTCGCCTATGTTGACATGGCTGCGGCCAGCCTGGAGAGGGCGCAGGCAAAGCTGGGGTTGTCTTCGAAGTGTTACTTCAAGTCGCTGTCGGAGGCGTTGTCGGCCGTTGAGTGTGATGCGGTATTGATCACCTCTCAGTTGGAGGGGCATATTCCACTAAGCCTTGAGGCTCTGGCGGCAGGCAGGCATGTATTGGTGGAGAAGCCGTTTGCCGCAAGCATCGAGGATGCGCAAAAAGCGGTGATCGAGGCGGAGCGCCAGGATCGGGTGCTGATGGTGAGCCAGAACTATCGTTTTCAGCCGGCGCCGATTGCGGTGCGTAAGATAATCGAGCGCTCCGATCTGGGGGCGGTGGGGACAGTGCATATTGATTTTCGCCGCTACGCCAATCACGCGCCGATAGAGGGGCACAAGCACTACGGCATCTGGCATCCTTTGCTGGTGGACATGTCGATTCATCACTTTGATTTGATGCGCATGGTGCTAGGCGTCGAGCCTCTGCGTATCGAGTGTCGGACCTGGAATCCTTCCTGGAGCCGCTTCAAGAGCGCATCGTCCGGTTCGGCGATAATTGATTTTGAGAATAACATAACGGTCGACTACCGCGGCAGCTGGGTCAGCACCGACACCCAAACCAGCTGGTCGGGGGATTGGCGGATAGAATGCGAGAAAGGGGTTGTCGAGTGGTGCAGTCGCGGCGATGCCGGCGTGCCGGAGCGAGTGACGGTTCGCCGTCTTGGCAAGGAGCCGAAGGAGATAAAACTGCCAAAGGTGGCGCGGCGTGACCGGGAAGGCTGTCTGGCCGCCTTTGCCAAGGCTGTGGAGAAGGGGTTGGCGGTGGACACTTCCGGCCGCGACAACATCAACACTCTGGCCTTGATGTTTGGGGCGGTCAAGGCCGCCGACACGGGGGTGCCGGTGTTTCTGCGGGCGCCGGAGCTTGCGGAAATTGCTTCTGGCAATGGCGGGCAGGCTGGGATGGCCGTGTCGGCAGGTTCCAACCGTTAGCCTGAATTTTTCATTAATGCACAAAGATGTTCGCGCTACGGATTTCGATGCCTATAGTCCGAGCATAATTTTGACGGTTGTGAAGTATATCAGCAGTCCGGTGATGTCCACCGCCGTGGTCAGAGCCGGGCTGGCGACAACCGCCGGATCGAGTTTGGCTCTGGCGGCGGCCAACGGCAGGATTGCCCCGATCAGAGTGGCGCTGACCACCTGCAAACCCAGTGCCACGCTGACCGCGAAGCCGATGTTGAAGACAGTGAAGCCTTCGGGTATGCCCTCGGAGGCGCCGGCGAAAAAGAGAACTCTTCCGAATGCAACCACCGACAAGACCAGGCCAATCGGAATGGCCACCCGCACCTCCTTCCAAAGCACACGCAGAATATCGCGGGCAGTGATTTCATTGATTGCCAGGGCCCGGACCACCAGGGTGGCCGACTGGCTGCCGGTGTTGCCGCCGGTGTCGGCAAGCATTGGAATGAAAATGGCGAGAATGAGAAACTTTTCGAGCACATCCTCGAAGCTGTGGATGATATAGCCGGAAATCAGGCCGAACACAGCCAGAATCATCACCCATACCACGCGATTTTTAAAGTGTACTCTGACCGGGGTGCGCAAGTAGGCCCGTGATTCGTGCGTGCCTTGAATCGCCATCAGCTTCTCCAAGTCCTCGGTTTGTTCCTGGGTGATGATGTCGAGCGCATCGTCGTGGGTGATGATGCCAACCAGGCGGTCGTTCCGGTCGATGATCGGCAGGGCGATGAAGTCGTACTTCTGAATTTTTCGCGCCGCCTCCTCCTGGTCGTCGTCAACCCTTGAATAAATCGTGTCCCGGTTCATTATATCCTCGATCTTCCTCTGGGGCCGGGCCAGGATCAGATCGCGCAGGGAGACGAAGCCGATTAGCCGCCGCTCTTCGTCGACCACGTATGCGTAGTAAATGGTTTCCTTGTTAGGCGCCTCGACGCGCAGGCGGCGGATTGCCTCCTCGACGGTGAAGAAGGGGGAAAGGGTGCAGTACTCGGAACTCATGGCCGAGCCGGCGGTGCCTTCCTTGTAGGCCGAGAGCCGGCGAATGTCCTCGCGCTCCGCCCAGGCAATAGCCGGCATAATCAGGTCGCGGCGGTCCTCCGGGATGCGCTTCAGGAGGTCGACCCGGTCGTCGGAGGGCATTTCAACCACCAGTGCGGACAGCTCTTCACGGGGCAGCAGCTCGGCCAGATCGGCCTGCATGGATTCCGGCATTTGCACAAAAATCTGAGAGCGGGTGGGCAAGGGTTCGATCCGGGAAAGAATCGCCCAAATCTCCTCATCATCCAAATGGGAAAGAAATTCCGCCGCATCGCTGGGATGTGCCGAGCGGCAGTGCTCCAATGCTTGGTCGGGATAGGCGGCGGCGAATTCGCGCGGGTCTTCGATGATGCTCCGATCAGTCATGGGACAAGCCTCCGTGGTTTTCGGTTCGCAATAGTTTTGCAACCCGGCCTGCTAAGGACGCAGCCAACGGAGGCTAACCAGCCCGCCACATGATCAGGGCGAAAGTGGGGGCGAGGGTCGACAACT
>SLNM01000195.1 GCA_007133055.1 Lentisphaeria bacterium | reverse complement strand
GAACTTCGTAGCGAGAGGTGCCAGTGTGCGTGAGATCAACAGCTTGCATCCGTAAGCCGGTCGCGGCGTACTGGACGTACGGCAAAGATCGGCGGCGGCTGCAAGCTGTTGAGATTGCGTGCAATGGCGCCTCGCAGTAGATGGCTTGTGAATTATTCAGGCTAGTGTCGTGGAGAGATGGAAAAACTTACGGTTGATTTGACGGAACGCAACCGGGATGAAGGATTGCAAGTTGTGCGTGTGTTGACTTTCATGATTATCGGCTTATGGTTGACTGGCTGCGTTTCGGTTCCGTTCGAGGAACCGACCATGCAGGCACTGGATGAGGATGTCTCCCCCCGTCAGATGGTGTCTGACTATGTTGACCGACTGGCGCCGCTCCAAGTAGCCGAAAAGAACCTGGTCTTTCGTCTTTCCCTGTTTTTTGGCCTGTATCGTCAGGAGCATGCGGTGCTTGGCTATGCTCGAATAAACCGGGAGGCCGGGACTTTTGCGATTACCGCGCTCACTCCTTTGGGGTTGCAACTTTTTCACCTTGACGGGGACCTGGATCAGGTTGAACGACGGTATGCCATTGCTGAATTTGCTGACCGCCCGGAATTTTTAGAGGCGGTTGCCGAGGCGATCCGGATTATATATTTTGATCTGTCGCCGGAGCCGGATGCGCAATTCCGGCTGAGACGAGATCGCGTGGTTTTCTCAGAGCCGGCAGAGAAGGGTCGGATCGAGTACGTTTTCGGAGGGCCGAAGATGGCGCTGCTGCAGAAAAGATGGCGGCGCTGGTGGGGAAGTCCATGGCGGGTCTCATATTATGAGTACGCCGACAAGAATGGCATGCTAGTGCCGCGCGGCGTGGCGCTGCAACGACGCCGCGGACTCCTCAGGTATCGTGTGTATTTGAGAATTCGTGATGTTTCGTTTGATCGAAAGGAGCATAACCAATGAGAGTTTTACTGACCGGCGCCACCGGCAAGGCAGGGCGACGTGTTTGCCGGGAATTGCATGAAGCGGGTTTCGAGGTGATTGCCTGTGATCGTAGCATGGGCGGCGAGCTTCCGGTTCGGGTGCGGATGGCCGAGCTGTTGGACCGGGTGAAATGCTATGAACTAGTCGAGGGCGCAGAGGCGGTGGTACACTTGGCCGCCTACCCTAATGACAGGGTTGGTGTCCCGCCGGAGGTGCTGTTCAACGAGAATGTTTCAATGACTGTCAATTTGTTGCAGGCATCACGGGATTTGGGGGTCGGAAAATTTGTTTTCGCCAGCTCCGTGCAGGCTATGGCTCATCCACGGCACCAGGACGATGAGGGGCGGGTGCCTCCGTCCCGGCTGGAATACCTCCCGGCCGACGGCAGAATCCCCGCGCATCCTGGCACACCCTATGGATTGAGCAAGCATATTTGCGAGGAAGTCCTGCAATTTTTCAGCCGCGAGCACGGCATAGACTGTATCGCTTGTCGCTTTCCCCATCTGATCAGTCCCCGTTATCTGGAATACTATCGGGATCGGGAGCGTCATTCAAGCGGCGCCTACGCCAGAGGCTATTGGAGGTATAATTACGATGAATGCTTCAGTGGACTCACGACGCAGGATGCAGGTCGTTTGGTCGTCAGTATATTGAACAGCGATCTGCCCGGTTACCGCTGTTATTTTCCGACTGCTCCCACTCCTTTGACACGAACCCCGGTTCCGGCATTGATCGAGAGTTACTTTGCCGACGTGCCGCTGCGCAGGCCGGCCGAGGAATTAACCCATTTGATCGATATTTCGGAGATTACCCGCGATACCGGCTGGCGACCGCTCGATGACATTGGGGAGATGATCCGATCGGGGAACCAGCCTGATTAATTCATGAACTTCGTCGCGAGAGGTGCCAGTGTGCGTGAGATCAACAGATTGCGGGCGCAAACCGGTCGCGGGCGTGCTGGACGTACGGCAAAGACCGGTGTCGGCTGCAAGTTGTTGAGATTGCGTGCAATGGCTCCTCGCAGCAGATGGCTCATGAATTATTCAGGCTAGGCCATCTGCATTATGTATTCCCTAACCGCGTTCTGGCAGGCGGGCAGTCGCTGGCAGCGGGTGGGAAGATGGAGAATCTTTTCGATTATCGGGTGGTGGACGGTATTTTCCCCTACCGCCTTTTTGATGGCTTCCGGAAATTTTGCCGGGTGTGCCGTAGCCAGGCAGACGGTTGGGTAATCCCGGTGCAGAAATCGCTCGGCCACGCCAACTCCGACTGCGGAGTGGGGGTCAAGCAAGATTTGGTGATCATGGTAGTAGCGGGCAATGACCTCCAGGGTGGCTTCGGTATCGGCGGCGCCCGCGTGGAAAAGAGGGTCGGTGTCAGTCAGCTTGATCCTGCCGGTGCGGCTGAATTCATTCATTAATCTCTTCGTGGCGGCAGGGTCCTCGCGAAGGCGGTAATAGAGGTAGCGTTCAAAGTTGCTGGCCACCTGGATGTCCATCGAGGGGCTCAGGGTGGACTTGACATCGCTGATCCCATAGACACCGGTGGCAAAGAAGCGGGTCAGAATGTCGTTTTCGTTGGTAGCTAGAATCAGGCGGTGGATAGGAGCGCCCATACGCCAGGCCAGATAGCCGGCGAAGATGTCGCCGAAGTTGCCGGTGGGCACGCAAAACTGGACTCTCTCGGCACCGGTGGATTTTCCCACCCTGAAGGCGGCATAGAAATAATATACAATCTGGGCTAGAACCCGGGCCCAATTGACAGAGTTAACGGCGCCCAGGCGATATCGACGCTTGAAGGGCAGGTCGGCAAACAGTTGCTTGAGAATTCTCTGCCCGTCGTCGAAGCTGCCGTCAATTCCCAGGTTATGAACATTGGCATCGAGCACCGTGGTCATCTGCTTTTCCTGGATCGGACTGACGCGGCCACTCGGATGCATAATGAAGATTCGGATGTTTTT
>SLNM01000093.1 GCA_007133055.1 Lentisphaeria bacterium | reverse complement strand
TTCACGAGCATCGGAACAGCACGGAACGATAATGTCTTACCTTGGAAATTGGACATTCCGTGTTGGCTGTTGGATATTGAAACTGGTTGTATGTATCAAGTTACGGAATACTATGAAAACAGGGCGTTCCATTTGCGCTTAAAAGTGAGTTCTGGTCTTCACTGCATCAGCTTTCGGAAACGGTTGAAAAGAGCCAGCGAGTCCCTCGGTCCGGGTGCGGCTTCGGGATGGTATTGCACGGAAAACAGGGGCTCGCGCCGGTGTTCCAGACCCTCGACGGTCTGATCGTTAAGATTGACATGCGAGACGGCGACATCCGAGGGCAGTGATGCGGCATCGACGCAAAAGTTATGATTCTGGGCGGTTATCGCCACTTTCCCGGTGCGCAGTTCCTGAACCGGATGATTGGCTCCGTGGTGCCCGAACTTCAAACGATAGGTGCCGCCCCCCAAAGCCAGTGCCAGTAGCTGGTGCCCCATGCAAACCCCCATCATCGGCAGCCTGCCGATCAGGCTGCGGATATTGTCGATGGCATACTTCAAAGCGGCCGGGTCGGCGGGACCGTTGGACAAAAACAGACCGTCCGGGCGCATGGCCATGATTTCCCGGGCCGTGGTTCCGGCCGGCACCACCCGCACCCTGATCGCGGCCAGCCGCAGTCTCCTGGCCAGATTCCACTTGATGCCGAAATCGTAGGCGACCACGGTCCGTTCCGGTTTGGGCAGAGGCAGAGGTTCCTGCATTCCCCAGGTGCTGGTTTTGTCACCGTCCGCGTCCCATTCGAAAGCACTGTCAGCCGTCACCTGGCAGGCCAGGTCCACGCCGTCCAGGCCGGGCCACTGCCGAGCTTTGTCAACCGCGGCCGCGGCATCCATTTTACCCTCCACTGACAGACACCCCCGCAAAGTCCCCCGACGGCGCAACGCCAAAGTCAAGGCCCGCGTGTCAACCCCGGCCAGAGCGGGTATTTGGTGCCTAATCAAGTAGTCTTCCAAGCTTCCCTGGGAGCGCCAGTTGCTGGGCGCGTTCAACTGCCGGACAATGAAACCTTCGAGAAACAATTTCGCCGACTCCGCATCGTCCTGGTTAACGCCCGTATTGCCGATTTCCGGATTGGTCATCACCACGAACTGCCCGTTGTACGAGGGGTCGGTGAGGATTTCCTGATAGCCCGTCATGCTGGTATTGAACACCACCTCTCCGACTCTGTCCTGGGCAAACCCGACCGAACAGCCGTGGTACACAGTGCCGTCCTCCAGGGCGAGGAATGCTTTTTTCTCGCGCTGCCGCCGCCAGTTCCAATCTTCACTTGCCATCGTTGCGATTCCTTGTCTTGGGAAACGTAGGGAATTGCGAAATATGAATTTTGTAGGTCGACAACATCCCGACAGGGATATAGGCACCGCGACAGCGGGGCAATGAAGCGAAGCGGAATGCCAATCCGAGTCGACCATGCGAATCGAGCCTGGTCGGGACAGATTCCCAACCTACAATTGGCTCGATTCGCACATTTCGCAATTCCCTACACTACATACTCATAAGGAGCATCACCATGAATCTGCAACATGTTTTCACTGCCTTCATCCTGATTGGCATCCTTATTCTGGTCGGCAAGTACATACGCAGGCATTTATCCTGGCTGCGCAAGCTGTTTCTGCCCAGCTCAATTGTCGCGGGCCTGCTGGCCTTGCTGCTGGGGCCGCAGGTGCTGGGGCGCTTGTTTCCGGAGGGCGCTGCTTTTCGTCAGGGACTGTGGCCGGAGTATGTTCTCGAAGTCTGGAGCGCGCTGCCGGGACTGCTGATCAGCATTGTTTTCGCCGGTCTGTTTCTGGGCAAGCAACTGCCGGGTCTGCGCGAAATCTGGCGCAAGGCCGGACCGATGGTGGCGCATGGTCAGACCATTGCCTGGGGTCAGTACGTTGTCGGCATCGCCCTGGTTTGGTGGTTACTCGCTCCGGTCTGGGGCACCAGTCCGCTGGCCGGCGCTCTGATCGAGATCGGTTTCGAGGGCGGTCACGGCACCGCCGCCGGACTGGGCGAGACCTTTCGCGAGCTGGGCTTCGAGGACGGCGCCGACCTGGCACTCGGCCTGGCCACGGTCGGAGTGGTGGCGGGAGTGCTGCTCGGAACTTTCGCCATCAACTGGGCGGTCTGGCGCGGATTGCTCGAACGCCCCGACCGCAGTCCGCAGGAGGATGAGGCCATGGCCGAGCACGAGTACCGGGAACCGGTGGTGGACACGCATTACCAGGATCGTTCGATCGAACCGCTGTCCGTGCATCTGGGATTGCTGGGCGCGGCGGTGGGGGTCGGATGGCTGATCCTGCGGGGGCTGGTTTGGTTTGAACAAGCGGCGCTGATCCCGGTCGGCTGGCCCGAGCTGTTCAGGCATATCCCCTTGTTTCCGATGGCCATGATCGGCGGGGTTCTGGTCCAGTTACCCTCCCAGAAATTCGGCTATGACAAGCTGATCGACCGAGGGCTGATGAACCGGATTTCCGGGACGGCGCTCGATCTGCTGATCGTCGCCGCCCTCGGGGCGCTGTCTTTGCAGGCTATCGGCACGCACGCGGCGCCGTTTGTGATCCTGGCGCTCGCCGGCATTGCCTGGAATTTGTTCGGCTTCTTCGTTCTGGCCCGGCTGATGTTTCACCGGGACTGGGTGCCCAACGGCCTGGCCAATCTAGGGCAGGGGATGGGAATGACAGTGATTGGCCTGCTGCTGGTGCGCATGAGCGATCCCGGCAATCGTTCCGGAGCCATGGAAGCCTTCGGCTACAAGCAACTGTTGTTCGAGCCGGTCGTGGGAGGCGGGCTGTTCACGGCCGCCTCGCTGCCGCTGATCGCTCAGTTCGGACCCGTTGCCGTGCTGGTTCTGACCACGGTCGTCATGCTGGGATGGCTTGTGTTCGGGTTCGCCAAGTTCG
>SLNM01000302.1 GCA_007133055.1 Lentisphaeria bacterium | reverse complement strand
GGCTCGCATGATTTCCATGGAATCGATGCCGACATTTGCTTCCGCCGACAGTATTGACCGGTCTTCGACTGCCAGCCCCAGAATTTTTCTTGTTTTTTTCAGCATATCAGGTCTTTCCCTGTTCAGGCTAGTTATGATGCCATCCCATCGGCCAGCCGAGATGGCTGATGTCCTTCCAGTATAAAACTCGCGGTGGGCTGGGGCCGATGTCAATTACGGCGCGATAACGGCGAAAGATTCGGCTGTCCCTGTCCATCGCAGTAATATCGGCGGAAACCTGGAAAGACCGGGCGGCAACGAAGTTTGCCATTGATACGGCGGTTTCCCTGGGCAGGACTTCGGCAATCCATAAAATGTTATCCATCGGGAAATCTGCTGTTCGGCGGTGAGAGATCAGCCGGTCGGCCTCTTCCGAGCCAATCCCTGGCAGGCAGAGCAGAACGTGCCGGGGTACGGTGTTAATATTGATTTGGGCATGGCTCCGAACCTCGGAGTCCACCCTGACGTTCTCAAGTAAAGGAGTGAATTCCAGGACTGATAAACCGGTGTGAAAGAAAAAGTCCACAATGTTGGCAAATGGCTGGTTTTGGCGCAGCCTAACCACTGTTTCGGACAACTCTTCTTCCGCGAAATAGGGCCGCAGCAATTCTCGCATCTGCCGCGCGTCCGCCTGGTTGACGTCCACTGATCCGGCAGCCTGTCGTTGTCGTCCGGCAGGGCGGGAGTAAGCCGTGACATATTTGAACCAGCCCTCTTCAACGGTCGCAGTGGTTCCGGTTGTGATTTGTTCTGATCGGTGCGGGAAAACGTTGATCCCAAAGTACATATCACGTCCTGCCACGGCCGAACCATATAGTAGTCCGGGGTGAAAATTCGGCAGCAGCAGCAGCTCCTCCACGGTTTCAAACGGTCCCCGTTTGTATCGATCCAGCTCGGTCCTTCGCAAGCCATTGTCATCGCCGCCAATGGTTGCCTCCCCGCTTCCGCGCCAGGCAATAATCGAGTCTGCCATCTCCGCACTTGCACCTGGCAATGCCGACAATGCTTCCCGGGGCGCGGAGTTAAGGTTGATCAGCGAACCCTCGTCGCGGACCGAAAACAAGGACAGGTCAAAACTGTCGTCAGCGCCTGGAGGGGTGATCCAAATTTTGACTTCGCCGATCTGCCACGGTGCCTGTTCGGCAAAGGGTCGGGTCAGGTCGGTTCCATCCGCGCCGTCAAACTCAACCATCAGCCAGCGGAGGGCGCCTCGCACCGCTGCTTCGACTTCTGTCGTCACCGCATAATCGGCACCGCCAGCCAGGTCAGTGCGAGCAGACTGCGCGAATGTCAGACATAGGCCGGCCAAGGCGAAAACCACCCACATGGTCACAATAAAGATCGTGCCGCATTCATTCGCATGTTTCTCGGAATATTTGTCTGTCATGGCTTATTATCACCGCGAACAATTCGCACTATCAAAACACGGCGGCTGCGGGAACAACCAGTTTCCGCCTGGCCCGATAAATCGGCTCGGAGCCACTTTCGGCAGCTTGCTCTTCGAGCGATCCGCGAATGGTTATATCAACCAGCACCACCGCTGGCAGGCGGTCTCCGCGGACAGTGGAATCCCAGGATGTGTCCCACTGATCACCGTCAAAGTAGGCTAGATCGAGGCTGAGTACTCCTTTGCATACCACCTCTTGCAACGGTGACGGCACTACCGGCGCCAGAAGGTCGTCGGTAATCGTTCGAACCAGTGAATAATCCCTGTCCGAACCGACCAGAACATATTTCACCCGGCGAATCCCATGTCCGCCGCCCAGTGCGTCCTGATTGACCGTATGAAAAGCTAGAACTGTCTCCGTCGTGTAGGAAACATCTCCTGCCTCCCATCCGCCTTTGCCCCCATGAAACGGGCCGGCCAGGATGCCGGTAGGCGGCATCGCCGACTCCAGGTCCCTGTGCAATTGTCGCAAAACATCGGTAGCTCGGTCCACCGGAGCCAGAGTCCGCCGCGTGCGTTCACGGCTCCGAAAACCAATGTAAAAAACACTGAACAGAACCGATGCGGCAATTGCAGTCATCGCGGTCGCCGTAATTACTTCAAGCAATGTAAACCGTCTGTTCATAGTGCCGCAAGTCCAATTACTCTCCCGATGATCAGCATCGTTCCACCCGAATCCGGAGGCTGCGTCGGAGCCGGACTTAGGGAATTGGAGAATACCAATTTACCCAAATGAACTTTGTCCTGAACCTTGTCCTGAACCACAGTCGAAATGGATTCAGGTTCTGGACAAAGTTTCGGACAAGGTTTTATTCCTGCCTCCACACGATTGAAAAAACGGCATATCGGGAATTTCTGAGTCCTTTAGTTGTCAACCAGCGTTGTCAATTGAATTTCTCGCCGGCGCCCTCCACTGTGCCACTGCACCCACACCGTTAATTGGCGCAGCTCCGGCACGTGCCACGATTCCACTTCGGCTCGCCACCTGTAATCCGGCCAATCTTCACCAAAATCTCCGGCGGTTGTGAATGTTCGTGTCATACCCGCCATCTCCAGTTCGACCAGCTTGAATTCTGCCAGCATGGCTGCTTCGCGCCGGCGCGCCCCCTCGCCGGACGCCCCGACCGCCAAAGAAATCCCTCGCAGCGCCACCGGCAGGACAATGGCGATCAGCACCATGGTGGCCAGAACCTCGACCAGAGTGAAACGAATGATCGCGCTCCGGTCTTTTTTTTGCTCTCCTGCAAAGCAATTAATAAGAAAGCACATTGCATTAATTCCCATCAATCAGGCTGGGGCTACTCACCCCTGATCACTCTAAATGATCGGTCTGCAATCGCGCCGACGATTCGGGTATGCTCGCCGCGTTGGTCAACCAGGCGCAGCGACAAAGGCGAAGAGCGACCGTCCGGGAAGAACACAATCCCGCCAGCGACTTCCGAAGC
>SLNM01000306.1 GCA_007133055.1 Lentisphaeria bacterium | reverse complement strand
AGCATCTCCTTCTATCGGTGCGCGGGATTTACCGACCTTTGCCGCGGCCCGCATGTCGAGCACACAGGGCAAATCAAGACCTTTAAGCTGCTCAGCGTCGCTGGCTCATACTACCGGGGTGACGAGCGCAATCCAATGCTCCAGCGCATCTATGGCACTGCTTTCGCCGACGGCAGCCAGTTGGAGGAATATTTGCAGGGGGTGGCCGAAGCCCGTCGGCGCGACCACCGCAGACTGGGTCGCGAGCTGGACCTTTTCAGTGTCTCGGAAAAGGTGGGGCCGGGCTTGGTCATGTGGCACCCCAAAGGGGCGCGGATTCGCCACTTGATCGAGAGTTTCTGGCGGGACGCCCACTACGCCCACGGCTACGAGCTGCTCTACACACCGCATATCGGCAAAGCCAATCTATGGCAGACCAGCGGGCATCTACAGTTTTACGCCGACGCCATGTATGCGCCAATGAGCATTGACGACCATGATTACTTCGTCAAGCCAATGAACTGTCCCTTTCACATTGAAGTATACCAGACCGCCCGTCGGTCCTACCGTGAATTGCCCATGCGCTGGGCTGAGCTGGGCACGGTATACCGCTACGAGAAGGGAGGGGTGCTGCATGGTTTGATGAGGGTGCGCGGGTTCACCCAGGACGATGCTCATATAATTTGCACGCCCGAGCAGGTGGTGGATGAAATTGCCAGTGTCCTCAGGTTCAGCCTGGATATTTGGCGGGCATTTGGTTTTTCCGAAGTCAAGGCCTACCTGGCGACGCGTCCGCGCCAGGCCGTCGGCGAAGAGGAACGCTGGCAGCAGGCGCTGACTTCGCTGCAAAACGCGGTGGCCCGGGAGGAGCTGGCCTGCGAGACCGATGTCGGCGGCGGCGCGTTTTACGGGCCTAAGATAGACCTGAAGATCAAAGATGCCCTGGGCAGGGAATGGCAAACCACCACCATTCAGTTTGACTTCAACCTGCCGGAACGCTTCGATATGACTTACATCGGCAGCGATGGGCAGGCGCATCGGCCCTACATGATCCATCGGGCTTTGTTCGGATCACTCGAACGTTTCTTTGGAATCCTGGTCGAACATTACGGCGGCGCATTTCCGCTGTGGCTGGCGCCGGAGCAGGTGCGCATATTGCCGGTGGGAGAGAATTTCATGGATTATGCCGGAAAAATCGTGACGCAACTAAAAAATGCGGGAATAAGAGCTACATTAGATGCTGACGCGGATACGGTGGGTGCGAAAATCCGCCGTGCCCGTCAGCACCGGCTCCCTTATATGGCGGTAGTCGGAGCCCGTGAGCAGGAGAGTGATACATTGTCGGTGCGCAGTCGTGCCGACGGACAGCTCGGAACTTTGACGGCGGCTGATCTGATCGACAGACTGCAGCAGGAAATTGAACTTAAAAAGTAAACACGGAGGATCGAACCATAGCACGCCTAGTTGGTCCCAATGACAGACGCCTGCGAGGCCGAAAAGTCAGGCTGGTGTCGGGAAGCGAGGAGAGCATTGGAATTGTCACTTTCGACGAGGCCCTGCGCCACGCCGAGGAGGCGGGGTTGGACTTGGTCGAAGTGGCGGGTAATTCCAACCCGGCAGTCTGCCGACTTATGGATTTTGGCAAGCACCAGTATGAGATGAGCAAGAAAAAACGCGAGGGACGCAAAAAACAACAGCAAGTAAAAGTCAAGGAAGTGCAGTTTCACCCGCGCATTGAGGAACATGATTTTCAGACCAAGTTCAACCACATGGTTGACTTCCTGCAAAAAGGCTATAAAGTAAAAGTCGTTATGTTTTACCGCGGTCGCGAGATGGCCCACATGGAGATCGGCGAGAAAGTTCTTGAACGGGTGCTGCGACAGATTGCGGACAACGGCTATGGGAAAATTGACTCCCCTCCCTCTCGCATGGGACGAAGGATTGTCGCCATTGTGGCTTCCACCTGCCACCGGAAACAGCAGGACTGAAATTATTAACCCGTTCTGACTTCAAACAGAGCCTGGCTCCTTCGGGAGCGGGTCGGAAAACAATAGGATGCATTTATTATGCCCAAGATGAAAACTCGCAAGGCTGCCGTTAAAAGGTTCAAGGTTACCGGTACCGGTAAATATCTTCGCAATCGTGCCGGCGGCCGGCATATTCTTACCAAAAAATCGGCCAAGCGCAAACGCCGCCTTGGTCAGCCGGCCGGAGTTTCGGCCGGGGACTCGCGGCGCTTGCGCTCGACGATGCCGTACAGTTAATACTCAAACAAACCTCCAGGGAGAGCTTAGGCAATGAGAGTGACCAATGCAGTGGCTTCGCGCAAGCGTCGCAAGAAAGTCCTCAAGCAGGCACGCGGCTTTCGCGGCGCCCGCAGCAAGCTGATACGTCAGGCATACAATGCCGTGGATCGGGCCATGGCGATGGCCTACAGCGGGCGCAAGCAGAAGAAAAGGCAGTACCGGCGGCTTTGGACCGTCCGCATCAATGCGGCCTGCCGCGGCCGCGGTGTCAGCTACAGTGATTTTATGCACGGCCTTCGGCTGGCGGAGCTGGCTCTGAACCGCAAGGTGCTGGCCAATCTCGCGATCGAGGACGAGGCCGCCTTCGATGAGCTGGTCAAGACCGCCCGGGAAGCTTTGCAGCAGGCGGGAGCGGCCGCCAAGTCGGCCAAGTCGGCCAAGTAGATAACTGCTCTCTCCTGCACCCGCAATCCGTATGATGATTTTCGGGGGTTTTGTGCTGGGGACGGCGGGTCTCCGCCGTCAATCACCGTCCGAGGCCGGACGGCTCCAGGTCGTTCCATTTGGGTTTTCAATTGCAGCCCCTGCGCCAACGGCGCTGCGCATACCAGACCGGGGCAACGCCCCGAGTAACAATGCCGAACAATAAGTGCGCTGAAAGCGCACCGCATAATCCTCAGCATAGCGTTTTTGTGCATCCTATGCGATGCGCTT
>SLNM01000248.1 GCA_007133055.1 Lentisphaeria bacterium | reverse complement strand
TCGGCATCGTCGGTTATCACCACCATCTCGCCGCGGCCAACTGCGGCGATAATATCTGTTATCGGGCTGAACATGTTGTTGTCGCCCTCTATTTTACCGGGCCTGCCCTGTCCTTGTCCCGCTCCTGCCATTGGGTTACCTCCTGCCGGAGTTTTCGCAGCTCCTGTTTGATATTGTCCAGCCGGTTCAAGTTAATCCGCAGGCGGGCGTATTCTCGTTCCGGCATCGCCGGTGCGCCTCCGACCCGGGCGGACGGCGGCAAGTTTTTGGCCACTCCCGACTGCCCCATGATCATGGCGCCGTCGCCAATCTCCAAATGGCCGGAAATCCCGGCCTGCCCGCCCACCACCACTCCTCGTCCCAGGCGGGTGCTACCGGAAATCCCAACCTGGGCAACAATCAGCGAATGCTCGCCAATCACGACGTTGTGAGCTATCTGCACAAGGTTGTCGATCTTCACCCCGCGCTTGATCCAGGTCCGCCCGAAGCGGGCGCGGTCAATTGTGGTTAGCGAGCCGATCTCAACATCATCGTCAATCTGGACTATGCCGCGCTGGGGAATCTTGACATGGCCGTCGGAGCCGGGGGTGAAACCAAAGCCGTCGCTACCGATGATCACGCCGCTGTGTACGATCACCCGGTCGCCCAGCCGACAAAACTCCCGAATCGTAACGTTCGGGGCAATCTGACAGGCCACGCCTATCTTTACGGCATAGCCAATATAGCAGCCGGCTCCGATCACTGAGTTTTCACCGATCTCCGCCGCCTCCTCGATGACCGCGCCGGGCCCAACCGAAACCGAAGGGGGAAGCCGCACCCCGTCAGCCACCACCGCCGACGCATGCACCCCCGGCACAGGCGGGGGCGGCCGCGGAGCAAAATGCTCGACCAGGCGGGTAAACGCCGCCGACGGGTCGGCACACAACACCCAGGCCCGATCCGAAGAGGACGGCAGGGGAAAGTCCGGCGGCACTAAAATCACCGAGGCCGATGTCGACCCCACTTTGTGCTTGTACTTGGCATTGCCAAGAAAAGCCACTTTGCCCGCCTCCGCATCGTCCAGGCAGTCAACCCCGTCCACGACAATATCGCCGCTGCCTTTAAGCTCGCCCTCCACCATGGCGGCAACCTCGGCGGCGGTTAGCTTGCTGGTCGGAACACGGTTTCGGTCATTATTCATCGATCTGTCTCCCTATCCAGAACCGCCTTGATGCGCCGCACTCCGCGGCTGGAACTTTCCTCCTTCCTAATCTTGAAGCGCCCCAGCAAACCGGTTCGTTCGACGTGCGGGCCGCCGCAAATCTCGGCTGAGAAATCTCCGACCCGATAAACCTTGACCCGTTCCCCGTAGCGCTCTCCGAACACGCCGATGGCACCCTCCGCCAATGCCTCCGACAAATCCATCTCCCGGCATTCAATCGGCAAATCGCGCTCAATCACCTGGTTAACCAGTCCCTCCACCGCCGATAATTGTTCCTTGTCCACCTTCTCCGGATGGGTGAAATCGAAGCGCAGCCTCTCAGCATTGATGTTCGAGCCGGCCTGGCTGACATGCTCGCCGAGAACCTGTCGCAGGGCGGCGTGCAGCAAATGGGTTGCCGTATGCAACCGGGTAGTCTGCTCCGACTGATCGGCCAGGCCGCCCTTGAAACGCTTCGCCGCACCGCTGCGCGACTGCTCCTGATGCTTGCGATAGGCCTGTTCGAAACCCGCCATATCCAGCCCGAACCCGCGCTCCTTCGCCAGCTCGGCAGTAAGTTCGACCGGGAACCCGTAGGTTTCATACAGATAAAAGGCCTTGCGCCCGCTGATGATCTTGTTGCTTACATGCGCAGGAAACTTGTCGATCAGCTTGTTAAACTCGCGCAGGCCGCGCTGCAAAGCATCGGCAAACTGCTCCTCCTCGAGCCGCAGCTCCTCGACAATCGACTGATTCTGCTTTGCCAGCTCGGGATACGCCTCGGAATAGTCATCGACCACCACCTGGGCCAGGAGCGGCGAGATAATCCGGCCGACCCCCAGTTTGTGGCACTCCCGAATCGCCCGGCGAATCAGACGGCGCAGAACATAGCCTTGGTCGACATTCCCCGGCCGGACCCCGTCGGCCAGCAGAAAGGTGGCGGCACGCACATGCTCGACCACGATCCGCGCGCGCCGGTCGGAAACCGGTTCGGACAGCTCGGCAAGCTCGGCAAGGCATTCGAAAAGGCGGGCGAAAAGCTCGGTCTCGTAGCAGCTTTTCCGGCCCTGCAATATGGCCGTCACCCGCTCCAGCCCCATGCCTGTGTCAACATTGCGGCGGGATAGCGTCTGGTAATCTCCGGCCGCCGTTCGGTTGTACTGCATGAACACATCGTTCCAGATTTCCACGTACTTGCCGCAGTTGCAAGTCAGACCGCAGTCCGGCCCGCAGTCTGGCTGATCGAGCTGCACAAACATCTCCGTGTCCGGTCCGCAGGGGCCAGTCTCCCCGGCCGGCCCCCACCAGTTGTAACGCTTGCCGAGAAAGACTATGCGCTCGCCGGGCACGCCCAGCCGCCGCCATACCGCCGCCGCCTCGTCGTCACGCGGGGCGTCTGCGTCGCCGGCAAAGCATGATATCCATAGCTTCTCCAGCGGCAAGCCGAGAACCGAAGTCAGAAACTGAAAACTGTAGACAATCGCCTCCTCCTTGAAATAATCCCCCAGCGACCAGTTGCCAAGCATTTCGAAGAAAGTCAGGTGGGTGGTGTCGCCCACTTCGTCGATGTCCCCGGTGCGTATGCACTTCTGACAGTTGACCAGGCGTTGGCCCGCCGGATGCGGTTCGCCCAGCAGGTACGGAACCAGCGGATGCATTCCGGCCGTGGTGAACAGGACGGTGGGATCGTTCTGCGGCATCAGCGAGGCCCCGGAGATCACCGTGTGACCGCGCTGTTCGAAGAATCCCAGGTACATGC
>SLNM01000290.1 GCA_007133055.1 Lentisphaeria bacterium | reverse complement strand
GTTGGATATTCCGTGTTGGATATTGGATATTCAACTTGATCTGATTTCAAGTAAAGGCATAGCGCCCTGTCCGGCAGAGAAAACCGGTACAAGATGAGTTCAATGAGAGGTTATGCGCCCTTGCCGCAGCCCCAGCCGCCGATGGCGGCGGCCGGGCGGCGCCGCGCATACCACAAACCCCAGATGCCAAGCAACAGCAGCAACCCGCTCAGCCATTGCCCGCGCGTGATGCTCAGCCAGGCAAACTCGGCATCGGCAATATGCGGATCCGGGCGTCGGAAAAATTCAACGATAATCCGGCCGCAGGCATAGCTGACGCAAAAAAGCGCCCCAATCACACCGGGCTTGCGCGGTCGCCGCCAGGCAAGCAGTAAGACGATAAAAACCAGCAACCCCTCCAGCACGGATGCATAAAGCTGCGAAGGATGCCGCGGCGCCAGCATCGGCTCGAGCACTTCGATCACCCGTTGCTCCCCTCGTTGCACGGCACCAACAATCTCGCCCAAAGTCCAGTGCGAACGGGCCAGTCCTAACTGCTGCGGAGCTGGCAAATTTTCCTGCAACCGAAGAATACGCTCGGTCGGCCAGTCATAGATTTCCTGGGGAAACTTCACCGCCCATGGCAGATTGGCCGAAGCGGTACGGCCAATCAATTCACCGTTGATAAAGTTGGCAATCCGCCCCAGCATCAGTCCCAGCGGCCCGATAAAAGCGGCGACATCCAGGAGGTTGAACAGATCGATACGATGCCGGCGGGCAAACCAGCCGGCGGCAACGATCAGGCCGACCATACCCCCATGACTGGCCATGCCTCCATGGTTGACCGCCAGCAGCCCCCAGAACGGCAGCGCGTCCTGCCAGGTCCAAAGCAGACTGGGCTGATAAAGAATGACATAGCCCAGGCGAGCGCCCACCACCACTCCGACCGCCAAAGCCAGTATTAAATCACCGGCCCGATCCGAGGACAGCCGCGTCCAGTCGGCCCGGGCGAGAAGACGAACCACAAACCAACCAACCAGAAAGGCCGCCACATAGGACAAGCCGTACCAGCGCAGCCGCCAGAAAATTACCGGGTCCAAATCGTGAAGCCAGACCCCGAAAGGCAGGAATCGAGCTGGATTGACAAACCAATTAAGCATGACCAATTATAACCGCCCCTTCACCCTTTGCAAAGGCGGCACATCACGCGATGTTCCCGCCAAACGATCACCATATCTGAAGGGCGGCTGTGGATAAATATTTTTTTCATCTTACATTGACAATACTCGCATTGATTAACACCTGATTCCGTGAAAAGCCAGCGGCGCCGTAGCCGCAAGGCGACAAGACGAAGCTGTGGTATTTCACCGCAAGTCGCAGTCAACGAAACGGATATGATGCCGCTGGCTTTCCCGGACGGGGAAAATTGGCGAAAAATAGATTATAACCCGATGGGTGAAAAACGGTCATTACACAACCATTTAGAAATTAGTGCTTTATAATACTTTTCGCCAATTACGGATTCAGGTAACAGTAACCAACCAGAGAGAGAGCGGACTATGCCCAGAAGAAAGAAGCAGGAAACGGAAATTCGCGAATGGAAACGGGAATGCGGCTGGCCCCGGGTCAAAGCCGGCGAGCGCCGTCGAATCGATACTTACTGTCGGCGGTACATAGACTTCATCAGCGCCGCCAAGACCGAGCGCGAAGCCTTCGCCGTCGCCCGGCAGAAAGCCGAGGCGGCGGGTTGGCGCGATCTCGAGTCGATTCCCGACCAGGCGGGCGCTCTTAAACCCGGCGACCGGGTCTATCGCACCTGGCATGGCAAGTCAATCATGCTGATGCACATCGGCAGTCGCCCGCTGCGCGATGGATTGCACATCGTCGGCGGCCATATCGATGCGCCCCGGCTCGATGGCAAGCCCAATCCTCTGTACGAAGACGGTGAGCTGGCCTGGCTCGACACCCAATATTATGGCGGCATCAAAAAATATCACTGGGTGGCCATGCCCCTGGCGCTGCACGGAGTGGTGGTGCTGAAAAGCGGTGAAACCATCAATATCGCGATCGGAGAAAAAACCGGCGACCCCGTATTCTGTGTTACCGACCTGATGCCGCATCTCGGTCGGGAGCAAGCCAAAAAAACCATGGCCGAAGGGATTCCCGGCGAAAACCTGAACCTCATCTTAGGCTCCATGCCAGTAACCGACGGAGACGCACGCAGCCGAGTGCGGCGCAATATTCTGCGCATCCTGCACGAGCAGTATAAAATCACCGACGACGACTTTGCCAGCGCCGAGCTGGAGGCGGTTCCAGCCGGACCGGCCCGCGACTGCGGACTCGACCGGTCGATGATTATCGGTTACGCCCAGGACGACCGCGTCTGCGCCTATGCCTGTTTGGCCGCACTGCTCGACCTGAAGGAAACCCCCGAACATACCGCCGTGGCACTGCTCTGCGACAAAGAGGAAATCGGCTCGGTCGGTGCCACCGGCATGGAATCAAACTTTGTCGAGAACACCATTGCCGAACTGGTCAGCCGCACCGAAAAAACCTACTCGGACCTGACGGTGCGCCGCTGCCTCGAACGCTCGCGAATGCTCTCCGCCGACGTCCACTCTGTTCACGACCCCAACTACAGCGATGTCAGCGCCCCCAACAACATGGCCCAGATCAATGCCGGGGTGGTTGTCGCCAAATACGGCGGCGGTCGCGGCAAGTCGCACTCCAGCGACGCCCGAGCCGAATTCATGGCGGTGGTGCGCCGCGTATTTGACCAGGCCGGCGTACTATGGCAAACCGCCGAAATGGGCAAGGTCGACCAGGGCGGCGGCGGCACCATCGCTATGTTCCTGGCCCGGCATGGCATGGACGTGGTAGACTGCGGCCCCGGCCTGCTCAGCATGCACGCCCCATGGGAAGTGGCGGGCAAGCTGGACGTCTACATGGCCTTCAAAGGATATCGCG
>SLNM01000146.1 GCA_007133055.1 Lentisphaeria bacterium | reverse complement strand
TGTCCGACCATCTGCCGATGGTCATGGATTTTTCCGTATGAACCATTCAGGCTAATAAGCGACAGTGTCATAATCTCTTTGATTTAAAACACGTACATTATATACAAGGCTGTTAATTCAAGTAAAACAACGACGCTAGGGATAACAATATGAAAATTATCAAGGGATATTTTGGCTTGGCTTTGGGGTTGTTTATGGCAGGCATTGTAGCAATTATTGCGGGGGGGAGTCATCCTTCCGACCAATGGTCTCTGTGGTTAACCTCCACAGGTGGAGCCGTGCTTGGAGCAAGTGTCGGTGCTTTCCTTGGGGCAGTCAGTGCCCAGGATATTCTTCTAGTGTTGAAACAGTCCTTCCACGGAAGGTTTACATCTCCGGAACCATCCATAAGGTATTACAGAAAAAAATGGTACAACTACAATGTGGGCAAGAAGGGTGGCCGGTTGTATTGGCGATGTAGCATTGTCGATTTCTCATGTTCCGTAGGGATTGGCAAACTTACAACAAATGTTTCATATGAAGGCAAGGACGGACAAATCTACCACTATACATGCGAGGCAGGAATTAGAGGTTCAAGATTCGTTGTGTTCACCTTCCCGGCACCTCCCAGTCAGGAGGCTGTATGTGTGTGTATCTATCCCCGCATGGGGATGCAGTATCTTGGATATTATTCGGGACTAAGCTTTTTGCAAACTTGGGACGATACAGATGATGTCATGCCTGTACTAATGAGTCCTATACCTTTGCATGGAGTTATGAAGGCCGGCGACATCTGTGGCGAATTGGCTGCAAGTTTTGACGAAACATGGCTGCAGGGGATGGTCAAGGGGAATTCATTTGTACCATTGGTGACAAGGCCAGGGGGGGATTTTTGTGAATACCGCGATTGATGTCCACCAAATGATTACATTTTTTCATCAGAACATTCCGGCTGACTATGGGGCTATTGAATGCTTGGAAGCTGTGGATGGTTCAGTTATGAAAAATGGAAAAATCCAGTTGGGAAAGGTTTAACATGGACAATCTTGACTACGGCGTGGTTGGCAACTGCCGCAGCGCGGCTTTGATTTCACGAACCGGCTCCCTGGAGTGGCTCTGCCTGCCAGACTTCAGCTCCGCCTCCTGTTTCGGCGCCTTGCTGGACCAGGAGCGGGGAGGGCGCTTCGCTTTGGACTGCGGGCCGAACACCGAAATCACTCAGACCTACCTTTACCATACCAATATTCTGTCCACGGTCTTCCGTACTCCCGATGGAGAGTTCGAGCTGTTGGATTTCATGCCGCGCTACAAGAACGACCGTCTCAGCTATATCTGGCCTTCGGACTTGATTCGCTATGTGCGCCATCGAGCCGGGCGCCCGCGGGTTCGTTTCATCTATCAACCAGCTCTGCGCTACGGCCAGCATCGAACCCAGTCGAGAATTTACGACACTTGTATCAAAAGCTGGTGCAACAACGGCAAGTACGAATCCATCTATGCATATTCCGACCTGCCCTTGCCGTCGGTGCTGGAGGGTGCCGAGCTGGTCATCGACAGTGATCATTTCTTCCTTCTGTCATACAACCAGAAATTGCTGCATGTGGACTTGGAAATGATTAACCTGGAGTTTGAGAGGACCAAGGTTTACTGGCTCGAATGGGTTGACCGCACGGTCCGCTTCACGCGCTATCGGGAGCAGATAGTGCGCAGCGCGCTGACCCTGAAAATGCTGAATTACCAGAAGAGCGGGGCGATCCTGGCGGCAGTCACCACCTCGCTGCCGGAGGCGATTGGCGAAGAGCGCAACTGGGACTATCGATTCTGCTGGATTCGCGACGCCTCGATGATCATTCGAATCCTGACCGGAACCGGCCATTACCATGGAGCGCGGCGCTTCCTGCAGTTCATTCTCAATGTTATCCCCTACAAGGATGAAAGAATTCAGATAATGTACGGTATTCACGGAGAAAAGAAACTGACCGAACGAGAGCTGCCATGGCTGGACGGGTACGCTGGTTCACTGCCGGTTAGAGTCGGCAATGCCGCCTATAGACAGAAGCAAAACGACATCTACGGGGTGCTGATGGATGTGCTCTACAAGTCATTCACTCTGTTCGAGCATAACCTGGAGCAGGGCGAAGACCTGTGGACCACCGCCCGTACGCTGGTGCGAAAGGTCGAAAAAAATTGGCGCAAAGCTGACATGGGGATTTGGGAGTATCGCTCGCAAAAACAGCATTTTGTCTTTTCCAAGACACTTTGCTGGGTGGCGATGGACCGCGGAGTAAAAATGGCCGAATACCTGGGGAAACTGGAGTATGTCAAAAAGTGGAGCTTGATTCGCGAGCAAATCCGGGCCGACATCATGAAGAAAGGCTGGAACCCGAAAATCAAGGCCTTTACTCAGGCCTACGAGAACGAGGCGATGGACGCGGCCAACCTGCTGATGGCCAATTATGGATTTATCGAGCCGGACGACCCGCGCTACGTCAGCACAGTCGAGCGGATTCAGGAGAGGCTGTGCCGCAACGGACTAGTTTACCGATACCGCAACGAAGACGATTTCGGAGTGCCTTCCTCCGCATTCACGGTTTGCTCGTTCTGGCTGGTCAAGAGCCTTTGTCTGATCGGACGCAAACGCGAGGCCAAGGAGATGTTCGAAACCCTGCTCGGATATGCCAACCACCTCGGACTGTTCAGCGAGGACATGGATTTCAACAGCAAGCGCCTGCTGGGAAACTTTCCCCAGGGTTATTCTCATCTGGCTCTGATCGACGCCGCCATCCTACTTTCCGAAACCGAGATCGAGGAGGATGAGAAAATCCTCAGCCGGGTCGAACATCCGCCGGGGCTGCCCATTCGCTAGCCCTACTTTCACGGCAATCCGGGCTGGACTGCTCCCAGTCTCTCTGCCCCCCCCCGCTTCGTTTGCTTTGTCCATTTTGTCCGTTATGTCCGTTATGTCCGTTAT
>SLNM01000063.1 GCA_007133055.1 Lentisphaeria bacterium | reverse complement strand
GGCCAAAGGACAATGACAGCGTTTACTATAATTAGCTTCCGTCATTATTCAACCCCCGGGGGATAAAGTGGGTAAGCCGTCAGTGAAAGGCGGAGAGTAGCCGGATTTCATGCCGGTTGACGAGAACGGATACGGTTTACGATTCGAGCGCACTCACTGGTCCAACGCGTTCACCTGCGACTGGCTAACCACGACGGATCAGCAGTTCCGCAATCTGCACGGCATTCAAGGCCGCGCCTTTCAACAACTGATCGCCGCACAGGAACAGGGAAAGCCCGCGGTCACTGCTGAGATCGTCGCGCAGACGTCCAACCAGAACCTCGTCCTGGTCGGAGGCATCGAGCGGCATCGGGAAGTAATTGGCCTTCGGGTCATCGACCAGCTTCACTCCCGGCGCCTTGGCCAAGGCCTGGCGGGCCTCCTCCACGGAAACCTTGCGCACCTGCTCGAAGGTCAGAGCCTCGGCATGGGCTCGCAGAACCGGCACCCGAACTGCTGTGGCGCTGACCCTGATCCGAGGGTCGTGCAGCATTTTACGAGTTTCATTGACCATCTTAAGCTCCTCTTCGCAGTACCCGCTTGCCTCGTCAATGGCACTATTGTGACTGAACAGGTTGAAAGCACTTTGGTGCGGCAGAATCGAAATCACCAGATCCTCGCCCTCAAGATACTGCCTGGTCTGATTAACCAGCTCGTCCATGGCCTGAGCCCCTGCCCCACTGGCGCTTTGATAGGTGCTGACCACAATCCGCTGAATCGGCGAAATGTCATGCAGCGGCTTCAGCGCCACCAGCATCAGGACAGTGGTGCAGTTGGGATTGGCGATGATTCCATTATGCCATTTCACATCCTCGGGATTGACTTCAGGCACCACCAGCGGCACTTTGTCATCGAGGCGGAACGCACTGGAATTGTCAATCACCACCGCGCCGGCCGCAACCGCGCTGGCGGCGAATTCCCGGGATCTGGAGGCGCCTGCACTGAACAAGGCGATATCAACCCCGGCAAAGGAATCCTGGGTTAATTCCTCGATCTTGATCTTTTCACCGGCAAACTCCATTTCCCGGCCGATCGATCTTTTCGACGCCAGCAATTTTAAATGCTTGACAGGAAACCCGCGCTGCTCCAGGCACTTCAACATTTCCACGCCGACCGCGCCCGTGGCACCGGCCACGGCAACCGTATATTGCTTGCTCATATAAATAAAGCCTCTTGGGGTAATGATTACAAATGGCAAGGCCTGGCCTGATTAATTCATGCGATTCGGCCATGTGTTATAATCTATTCATATTCAAACATATAGGACGACACTTTTGATCAATTGCATTATGCCATCAAGACATGGCCGAATTCGCACACGAAGGGCGGCCAATTTCACCGCATCTTGCTCCGGACTCGACTGCTGATCCATCAGAGACTCTCGGCCACCATGTCCCCGACCTGACTGGTCGAATAACCCATGCGGCCGGCGCTCATTGATTTGAGCTTGCTTGCGGTTATGCGCTTGACCGACTCGATCACCCGCATGGCCGCCTCGGTTTCACCCAGCTCATCGAGCATCATCGCGCCGCAGCAAATGGCGGCCAGCGGATTGATCACTCCTTTGCCGGTGTACTTGGGAGCTGAACCGCCAATCGGCTCGAACATACCAACCCCCTCGGGGTTGATGTTGCCACCGGCCGCAATCCCCATCCCACCCTGGGTAATGGCGCCCAGGTCGGTGATGATGTCGCCAAACATATTGCAGGTGACAATCACATCGAACCATTCCGGGTTCTTGACCATCCACATGCAGGTGGCATCAACATGGCAGTAGTCTGTCTTGACCTCCGGATACTCGGCCGCCACCTCATAGAAAACCCGCTCCCATAAATCGAATGCGTAGGTTAAAACATTGGTTTTGCCGCACAGCGTGAGCTGACCAATTTTCCCCGCCTCCCGGTCGGCATCGGAGAGACCGCGCCAGGGCGATGCCGCAGTGTGCCGGCGCCGGACATAGTCGAAAGCGTAGCGGATGCAGCGCTCCACCTGGTGCCGGTTGTAAACCATCGACTGCACTGCGATTTCGTGCGGCGTACCCTGCATGCTGATACCGCCGATGCCGGTGTATAGACCACCCGTGTTCTCGCGCACCACCACATAGTCAATATCCTCCGGACCCTTGTCCTTGAGCGGTGTCTCCACGCCGGGGTACAACACAACCGGGCGCAGGTTTATGTACTGATCCAGGTCGAAACGCAGGCGCAGCAGGATGCCCTTCTCCAGAATCCCCGGCCTGACCTCCGGATGACCGATGGCGCCGAGATAAATAGCGTCGAAACGACGCAGCTCGTCAGCCGCGTTCTCCGGCAGCACCTCGCCAGTCGCCAGATAGCGGTCGCCGCCGAAATCATAGGTTTCGGCAGCCAGCTTGAAACCGGACCTGGCAGCCGCGGCCTGCAACACTTTCATGCCCTCGCGCACCACCTCGGGACCGGTGCCGTCACCGGGAAGAATAGCAATATTGTAGGTTTTCATCGAAATCACACAGTTCCTTTCCAAAATGGTTTTTCTGCAGTCCATGCTCAAACGGAATGCAATGTAGCCGAAAAATGTCGATTTGCCAGCAGGACACGCCGTAGCCTGAATAATTCACGAAGCCAAGTTTGCCGCCTAACCACTTGCCTTTGGCGAAAGCGTATTCCGGCTGTTTGCTTGAGCCATCGCACCTACGACTGGCGTATTGCGCCCGCCCCCCTCACTGGCGGTGTTCGCCGATTGGCGTGAGGCTTTCGCCGTCGTCGCCAACGCGCCACCTGACACGCGGGGCGAGCATCGGCAAGGGCAGGGGCTGCAGATGATCATGCACCGCCTGAGCGCGTTCCATCCCCCCCCACGTGCTTACGCGCAAGGATCCGGCCGGCGAAAACATCGGCTGCATGACAATCGTCTGACCCGGTTCGGCACCGAGCG
>SLNM01000315.1 GCA_007133055.1 Lentisphaeria bacterium | reverse complement strand
GCAGATCCCGCAGTTCGGCGGCGGCGTTGGGGTTTATGCTTTTCATCTGGCCCAGAAAGGGCATCAAGTAATATACACTGCTACACGGGCTATGGCCTGCCCATTCTACGCCCTTGCCGCATCGGGCCGTTCCCCTGCGGGTCCGACCGCGCACCCTGAAAAAGCCCGTTTAAGCGGTCCTGTGGTCATCGCAAGTCATAACCCTGATAACGTTTTCAGCCCCCTACGCGCGGGAGCAACGGAGATCGTGTTAAAAATACAGAGCCAAAAAGGTATTCAAGGTCTCCAACCTCATCACCCGGCTCCCTCCCGCGAAGAGGTCAAATGCCCTCCGCCGCCGGGGCACGCCGCCCGCCTCGGCCGTCCGAACGGCGACCGGCTCCTGGAAACCTGCCGCCCCGACCCGCTTGAGTTTGCCCGGACCAAGGCCATGGTAAGGGATTGTCGCGACACTTTCGAGTAGCCGCTGTCCAGTGCGGCGGTAGGACAGGGCAGTCCGGACGTTGCCAGGAGAGGTTTGTCTGCTGGGAGATCAAGTTGAAGAAATCGCTGCTGCACCAGGCGTTTTCGGGGGAGTTGGGATGACTTTATTGACAAAAATGACCTTGCTGACCAAATTGCCGGAGAGGACCGCGTTGACCATGGAGTCAATACGGTCCCGACGCCAAGGAGGGCGCCATGCCTGAGCTTTTCGACAAACACGGCGGGTTCCGGCGTCTGCACTCCTTCACGCTGGCCACGATCGTGCAGCTCGACACGCTGCGCTTCTGTCGCCGGTTCCTGACCTTCGACCACCGCGATTCCGATACGAAAATCTACGACCCCAAAGGGCGACAGTACGACCAGATGACCCAGGCCGGCCGCAGCGGACGCCAGAACATCATCGAGGGCTCGGAGCGTTCTTCGACCTCGAAGGATACCGAAATGAAGCTCACCGACGTCGCCCGCGCCAGTTTGAGCGAACTGCGCGGCGACTACGAAATCTTCATTCTCGACCGGGGCGAACTGCCGTGGTCGGTGCATTCGCCCGAGGCCAAGGCCATCAACGCCATCTCACTCGACGATCCGCCATTCAAGGACGACATGGTCCACGAGTCGGCGAAGCATGCTTTGGAACAGCGCAAGAAATACGCCCGCTGGCTTGATGCCGACGATGCCGTGGTGGTCGCCAACGCCATGCTCATCATCATCGGCCGCGCCCTGAGCATGCTCAAGAGCCAGATCGAGGCGCAGGGCAAAACCTTCGAGGAGACCGGCGGGTTCAGCGAGCGGCTCATGACCAGGCGCATCGAGACGCGCGACGGGCAAAAGAACGCCGCGCCTGCCCCCGATTGCCCGCAATGCGGCAAGCCTATGCGCCGCCGCCGGTCGGCCAAGGGCGACTTCTGGGGTTGCTCCGCCTTCCCGGAGTGCAAGGGCACACGACCAGCATGAGCGGAAGGAAGTGAGAAATGACCTTATTGACCGGGAGACCAAATTGACAATGGGGTCAATACCGTCAACTCGGTCAACCCTGTCACCCACCAACGGCAGCATCTTCTTCACCATCGTCCAGAAGTTTTTGGTTTCGTCCACGGACGAAGTCAATACCGTCAACCCGGTCAACCCCGTCACCCCTGTTTCGTCTGCGGAAGGCACCCCTGTATCTGCCGGAGGCGGATCAAAGCGAAACTGATAAAATAGGTGCCGTGCGCAAATCAATAATTGCCTATCAACAACTAATAAATAATAATTCCAGTTTTTTACGCTTAAATCTCGTTTTTGATAGGCAAAACGAGTTTTAAGACAAGCAGTTTGCCATATCGGGGTCCGGAAGACTACTCGATCTCCGGCAGCGCCCACGCGGTGAACTACGGCGAAACCGAGACTGTGAGCGAGCGTCTCATTCTATGCCGCAGCCAGGGGGGATGCGACAAGGAGCGCGCCATTCGCAGCAAGGCCGAACAGCGCCTGCTGGACGATCTCTGGAAACTGTCCTCGTCGGTTCGAGACGGCAACTTGAAAGCCCATGACAAGATACAGCGCAGAATCGGCCGGATTCGACAGAGGCATCCGAGAGTGGCCCGCTACTACGACATCGAATTTGAACAGCCGAAAGACAAAGCCCAATGCGGGATCATAAAGATGCTCGAATCCATCGGGGACAACAGGCAATGGGACACAATAAGGCAGATTCTCAGAACCCATTGCTATGCCACGATCATTCTGCCGACAAGCAACGGCTCGGCCCGACACATCCGCTTTAACTCCGCTCGCAGTCATGCCACCTTCCATCGCCACACGGTGGCTAACCTGCCTCCTCTTACTCCCTTTCCCATGCATCGCCCGGCTTATGCACTTGCAATCCCGGCAACGCCCATTAACTTATCTGCATATCCGCATGAATTGACCCGGAAAATCAAAAAACAAGGAGAATTAGCAGATGAGCAAGCTTACCCAGTCCCATATCTACACTTCAGAATCGGTATCCGAAGGACATCCGGACAAGGTTTCGGATCAGATTTCCGACGCCATTTTGGATGCCTGCCTGCGCCAGGACTCCGCCAGCCGGGTCGCCTGCGAAACTCTGGTGACCACCGACCTGGTGGTGGTCTCCGGTGAAATCACCACCCGGGCCAAGGTGAACTGGGAGGAGGTGGTGCGTGATAC
The DNA here is from genome assembly GCA_007133055.1 of Lentisphaeria bacterium. Lineage (GTDB taxonomy): Bacteria > Verrucomicrobiota > Lentisphaeria > Oligosphaerales > PUNB01 > SLNM01. The sequence goes on along the minus strand of SLNM01000315.1, from coordinate 304 downwards.
CATCCGCCGCATTGGCTATACTGACAAAGCCATCGGGTTTTCCGCCGATGAATGCAAGGTGTTCCTGGCTCTTCATCCTCAGTCGCCGGACATTGCCCAGGGAGTCAACGAAAACGACGGCAAGTACAGCGAGCAGGGAGCGGGTGACCAGGGCATGATGTTTGGCTATGCCAGCAATGAAACCGAGGAGCTGATGCCGGCTCCGGTTCTCTACGCCCATCGCCTGGTGGAACGACTGGCGCATCTGCGGCACAACGATCCGGAAACCTACAATTTTCTGCGGCCCGATTCCAAAAGCCAGGTT
>SLNM01000362.1 GCA_007133055.1 Lentisphaeria bacterium | reverse complement strand
GGCTTACTCAATTAATCAGTCTAGATTATATTTTCGTCGGTGATTTAGCCTTCTGCACTTAATATTGACTCCTGAACGAGTCCAACATGCGCATCGCCCTGCAAATTGCCTGGAACAGTTTTCGCGAGATTCTGCGCGAGCCGGTATATCTGCTAGTCACTCTTTCGGCTTTGCTGCTGATCGCCCTTCTGCCTATGATGACCTTGTTCGTTTTTCGCGAGCAGGTCAAGATGGTGGTTGACAGCGCGATGGCCACGGTCATGGTTTTCGGCTGGGTTCTGGCCGTGCTTTGTGCCGCCAACGCCATCACCCGGGAAATCGCCCGCGGCACCGCCATGGCGGTTCTTGCAAAGCCGGTGCCGCGGGTCAGTTTTATTTTGGGCAAAGTCATCGGAGTACTCCTGGCGCTGCTGGTTTTCTGGGGGCTGACGGTGATGGCTTCGATGATCAGTATTCGTGCCGCCACCGATCAGTTTCGTTTCGATCAAACAGCGGTGTGGATTTGTTTCGGAAGCATTGCCCTGGCTTGCCTGGCGGCGGGCATTCGCAACTACTTGAGCCAGGTGTCGTTTGCCATGAATGTGGTGGTTTTTCTGCTGCTTCTATATCCGTTGGCCATGGTGGTGATTGCCATGCTCGGCGCCGGGGAGGGGCAGCGGCTGAGCTATGCGTGGGATGCTCTGCCGGCTTTTGTACTGGTTCTGTACGCGGTCTGGGCCATGGGCGGCCTGGCCATTGCGCTGTCCACCCGAGTGAGCATGCTGGTGAATCTCAATGTCTGCGCCGTGGTATTTCTGGTCGGTCTGATGTCGGACTACCTGCTCGGGCGCCATGCTCCGCATAGTCTGTGGGCGCGCATAGGCTACGCAGTGGTTCCCAACTGGCAGTTGCTATGGCTGGCCGATGCGCTGGCGGCTGACCGGGTGATCCCCGCAGCCTATATGGCGCTGGCTACAGTCTACTTGCTGTGCCTGCTTGCCATCTTCGTCGGACTGGCCGCCGTCCTCTTCCAGACCCGCGAAGTCGGTTCGCAGAATATTCGCTGAACATTGACAACCAAAGACAGAGCCATGATTGACCAGGACCAATTCTACATAACCACCCCGATTTACTACGTCAATGACCGGCCCCATATTGGTCATGCCTACACGACCATACTGGGCGATGTGCTGGCTCGCTACTACCGGCTGCTTAACCGTCCCACTTTCTTTCTGACCGGCACCGACGAGCACGGCCAGAAAGTGTTCGAGGCCGCCCGGCGTCATGGCATCGAGCCGCAGGAGCAGTGCGATCGGACCGTGGTTCGATTTCAGGACCTCTGGCGCAAGCTGGAAATCACCAACGACGATTTTATCCGAACCACCGAACAACGGCATGTCCGGGTGGTGCAAACCATTCTCGAAGACCTTTACCGGCGCGATCAAATCTATGCGGCCGAGTACGAGGGCTGGTATTGCGTGGGGTGCGAGCGGTTTTACATGCAGAAAGACTTGCTGGACAATCACTGCCCTGAATGCAGCCGGACCGTCGAGCAACTTTTGGAACGGAATTATTTTTTCCGCATGAGCACCTACCAGGACTGGCTGATTGAGTACATAGAAACGCATCCTGAGTTTATTCAGCCTGCCCACCGCCGGCAGGAAACGCTGGGTTTCCTGCGCTCACCCCTCAACGACTTGTGCATTAGTCGTCCGAAAAGTCGGATGAGCTGGGGAATCGAGCTGCCATTCGATTCCGACTACGTCACCTATGTATGGTTCGACGCGCTGGTCAACTATATCAGCGGCATTGGCTATCATGCCGATCCGGAAAAATTCTCGCGCTGGTGGCCTGCATCCTGTCATTTGATTGGCAAGGATATTCTGACCACGCATACGGTTTATTGGCCGACCATGCTAAAGGCCATGGGGCTGGACATGCCGCAAACCATATTCGCCCACGGCTGGTGGCTGGTCGGGCGCGACAAGATGAGCAAGTCCCTGGGCAACGTGGTCAACCCCATGGAGATGGCCGAGCGCTACGGGGTCGATCCTTTCCGCTACTTCCTGATGGCGGAGATGACCCTTGGCCAGGACGCCAGCTTTACGCAGGACAGCTTTTTCTCACGCTACAACGCAGATTTGGCCAATGACCTCGGCAACCTGGCCAGCCGGGTGATGCGGATGATCGAACGCAACCTGGACAGCCGGCTGCCCGCCGCGCCACCCGAGACCGAGGAGGAGCGGCCGCTTAAACAAGCCTGTCTGCGGGCGGTCTCTGAAATGCGCCGGAACCTGCTGGCCATGCGCATTGACCGCGGACTGGCCGAGGTGATGGCCGCGGTCCGGGAGGGCAATCGATATTTCGAAAAAAATGCACCCTGGCAGATGGCACGGACGGGGGACCTGCAAGGACTGAGCCGGGTCCTGTGCAACGCCGCCGAGTGTTTGCGCATCGTTTCCGGTTTGTTGTTCCCGGTCATGCCGGAAAAAATGGCTGAGCTGCGACGCGGCCTGGGGATGACAGAGAATGAGATCGCTCCGGATATTGACAGACTGGCCGACTGGGGCAGGGGGCGGGGCGAGGTCGGCATCCGGCCGGTCGGCGCTCTTTTCCCACGCATTGACACGGCCGCGGAACAGCAAATACAGTCTGGTGAAATCACAAAGTCCGGGCCGGGAAAGGTAGAAGAAAAGGTTCGAACCAAGCAAAAGACGAAGAAAGCTGCCGCCGCTCTAGCCCCCGAAGGCTTGATTGAATATAGCGATTTTGCCAGAATCCAGTTGCGCGCCGCCCTGGTTGTGACCGCCGAACCGGTGCCCGAAGCGGACCGGCTATTATGTTTGCAGGTGGACTTGGGTAAACCGGAGCCAAGGCAGATTGTGGCGGGCATCGCCAAGTCCTATGCCCCCGCCGAATTAATCGGCAGAACTGTGATAGTGGTGGCGAACTTGTCGCCGGCTCGGATTCGCGGTGTTGAATCACACGGTATG
>SLNM01000170.1 GCA_007133055.1 Lentisphaeria bacterium | reverse complement strand
CGTGCGTACCCTATTGTACCTACGAGCGTCCCCGCCCGTAGAACGCACCCCGCTCACCGATACGGCCGGGGACGACCGTGTTTCGCGGCTGGGCAACCGAGCTGAGCCGGGCAACTGGTTTGGCCATGGCATCGGAGTTTAATTCATGCTGACGCGTTTTCTGCTCTTCGGTCATTTCCCAGCTCGGTGCAGGAAGCTAAAACGGAAAGTTTTGACCTGGGCGTTTCCTCCTCTTCGGTCATTTCCCAGCAGGCAGGAAAGAACTCAGAACACCGGCACGGGGCGGTCGTCCTGCTGCCCGCCAGTGTAGATGGCCTCCGCCGATTCACGCCACAGTTTTTCGATTTCATAGTACTGTCGCAAATCGGGGTGGAAAAGATGGATCATCAGAGTGCCATAATCGATGACTATCCAGCGGCTGGCCGGCGAGCCGTCGACATGGCGGGGGCGCATTTGGTACTTGAGCATCTCCTTCTGCAAATGCCCGGCCAGTGCTTGCAGGTGCGGCTCGGAGGTTCCCGAGCAGATCAGATAGAAATCGGCCAGCATGGAGGATTGTTTGAGGTCGTACAGGACGATCTGCTGTCCTTTGTGCAGATCGCACACTTCGGCCGCCCGCCTTGCCTGTTCCAGTTCGCTTTCGCTCGGAGGATTGTCCTTATTCTTCGCTTGATTCATTGGCATCCGCCTTTTGATAGAGTTGGTGTTTCAGGATATAGTTTTCAACCGCCGAATCGACCAGGCCGGCCAGACACTGTTGGTTTCGAGCGTGCTGCCGCACCACGGTGGCGGCCACCGGAGTTTCCGGCAGGTCGATGATCGAGTTCAACAGTTTTCTGGCGTTGCGCGGGCCGAAATGGGGGTTCAGCTCGGCGTGCGAGGGCACTCTGGCCCCGGGTCTGGGAAGTATGATGAATTCGAAGCGGTTGACCAGCTCGCCTGCGCGGTACCACCCGTACAGATCGCGCAGGCTGTCCATGCCCATGACAAATGACAGTTCATACTCGTTGAACACGCGCCGGAAGGTTTCCATGGTGTCAAAGGTGTATGAAGGTTCTTCACCGCGTTGCAGTTCGATGTCCGAGACGGCGAATTGGGGATGGTTCGCCGCGATCAGCTCCAGCATCGCCAGGCGGTCCGGGTCCGGCGCCAGATCGGCCTTGAGCTTGTGCGGCGGATTGCAGGCGGGCACAAACAACACTTCATCGGTCAGTTGCAGGCGCAGCAGGCAGCCGGCGATGAACAGGTGCCCGTTATGAATTGGATTGAAGGCGCCGCCGAAGACAGCCATTCTCGGCTTGACCGGCTTCTCCGGCATCTCAGGTTCAGCTTTGGTTTTCGTGCGGACGTTCGCACCGCTGGTTTCGGGGGCGACCCCTGAGGCCGATACGTTACCGACAGAGTGTCTGGAATGGGTTGTGGACGCCATATACCTCGATTCTTGATTTATCATATGATTCCGATGCTGTCTTCTTTTAGACTTTTGTGTTTTTGCTGCCTGCCTGATTCCACTCAGCTTGCAAGTGACCAGGTGGCTATTTATTATCTGCAGCAAATCCGGCTCGTGAATTAAGCAGCCCAGATTAAAAGCTGCGACGCAGGTTGGAGGCGCGAATGCCCAGCTCCTCCCGGTACTTGGCCACGGTTCGCCGAGCCAGATGAAAACCATCTTTTTGCAATTGCCCGACAATCTGCTGGTCGGACCATGGTTGGCGTCGGTCTTCGCGCGACACCAGCTCCTGAATTTTTTGTTTGATCAGGCTGGTCGAAACTTCCTCTCCGTTCTGCTTGCGATAGCCGGCGGTAAAGAATGAGCGGAAGGAGAGCATTCCGTGCGGGGTCATCATGTATTTGTTAGCCACTGCCCGGCTGACCGTGGTTTCGTGTACGCCAATGTCTTCGGCCACCTGAGCCATGGTGAGCGGGGCCAGATGATCGATCCCTTTGGTGAAGAAATCACGCTGCATCGCCACCAGGCTGCGGGCGATTCTGACAATCGTCGCCTCGCGCTGTTCGACCATTTTCAGCAATTGTCTGCTGCTGGTCAGTTTTTCGCGGATATAGTTTTTGGTTTCCCTGGGGGTTTCCGGGTCTTCCAGCAATTTCAGGTAATAGGGTGCGATGCGCAGGCGTGGCACGTAGTCATGGTTGCTGGTTACCTGCGGCTCGCCGTCCCGGTCGATTTCCACCACTACTTCCGGCACCACGAATTCCGTCGGGTCCTCCGGAGCGATATGGCTGCCGGGATAGGGGCGCAGCCGGCGGATTTCCTCGATGGCCGGCTTCAGCTCTCCGGGGTTGACATTCAGGCTGCGGGCAATCTGCTGCAAGCGATTGCGACCCAGGTCGTCAAGGTGATGCTGGACAATTTTCCAGGCCAGACTGGAACGGCGGCCCTGGCGCTCCAGTTGCAGGCTGAGGCATTCCCGCAGGTCGCGGGCGGCGACTCCCGGCGGGTCGAACTGCTGAACCACCTGCAGGCAGTGCTCGACGGTCTCGATCGGACACTGACAAGTGGTGGCGATGTCGGCGGGATGGCTGCGGAGGTAGCCGGAATGGTCGATGCTGCCGATAATTTCCTGGCAAACCTTCACGCTTTCCGGATCCAGTCCATCGGTCTGTGCCAGTTGCTCCTCCAACAGTTCGGTCAGAGTTTGTTCGCTGACCAGCGAGTCCCAGAAATGGCGCCGCCGCTCTTCGCTTTCCTGGTCGTAGCCGGCAACGGTGGAGCCGGCGCTGAAGCTTCGATTGGCCTCGGCCAGCCGCAGCAGTTTTTCCAGCATCTGATTTTTTGCGGCCGCCGTTTCCTCTCCATTATCGTCGCGAGCGGTGAAGTCGGTCGGCTCACCCGCCTGATACTCCTCGAGCGGATTCCCAGCCAAACGGTCGATACCATGATCGACCACTTCCAAAGTCGGATTGTCTTGCAGTTCCTGATTGATTTTCTGTTCCATCTCGGCCAGAGTAGTGGTCAGAAATTGCAGGGACTGCAACTGCTGCGGCGCCATGATTTGTTCCTGGCGCAATTTTTGTTGCTGGCTCAGCAGTTGTTCAATCATGATTGACCGCTTTCCCCGCTTTCCCGGAAGACCTGCTCTGAGACTTTTCCCGCGAACTGGCGACCACCAGTTGTTTCAGCAGATGCCGCACCTGCTCCACCGATTCGACCCGGAAATGGGCGTGGGAGGCGCCGAGGCCGACTTTGACCGAATAAGCCGACTCGGGCAGTATGGTGAAGAAGTCCTCGTCGGTCCAGTCGTCGCCCACGGCGAAGATAAAATCCCAGTCCTTTTTAGCCAGCCAGACGGCCGCGGCCTGGCCTTTATTGATTCTGGTGTCCTTAATTTCAATCACCTGACTGCCGTAGACCAGTCCGATATTGAGGTTGCTGGTCAGGTCCTCGAGGGTGTCTTTCAGCTCGCTTACCCGGACCGCCGCCAATTCCGGTTCACAGCGGTGGTAGTGCCAGGCCAGCGAATGATCCTTCTCCTCGATGGTGGCGCCGGGAGTTCGAGAGGTGTGCAGCTCCAGCAGCGGACGCATGGTGCCTTTCCAATCTTCGGCCACCATTTCAGTGCTTTCCCATTGTTCACCGGCGGTCCGCAGCCACAGACCATGGGAGGCGGCCAGATGGACCGGCAGGTCGTCAAACCAGCGCTCCAGTTCCGCCCGGTCGCGACCGCTGACGATCAAGACTTCATTGTGTTGGTCGGCGGCCAGTCGTTGCAGCAGTTGATGCAGCTCGCGGGTCGGCCGGCCGCCCGCCTGCTTGTTGGCGAACCCCATCAGGCTGGTATCGTAATCCAGCAGGAACAGACGCCGCCGCGCCTGGTCCGCCTGACGCAGCAGACGCTGCACCGCCGCCGGGTCGAGGCGCTGTGACAAATTAATACGCTGGACTTCCTCCACCCCTCCGAGACGGCGCAGAAAGTCCTGGGCCCAGAACTCGACATTGTAGTGAGCCAGCCGTTTGAGCATGTGGCGGTTGCGCTCGATTTTCTCCTCATCTTTCATTTCAAGCGCGGTTTTGATACCTTCGGCCACCTCGCGTGTGTTGCCGGCGTTGACGATCACCGCCTCTCCCAGCTCGCTGGCGGCGCCGGCGGTTTCACTGATCACCAGCATTCCTTTTTGATCCACCCGAGTGGCGATATACTCCTTGGCCACCAAATTCATGCCGTCGCGTAAAGGCGTGACCAGCATGACATCGGCCACCGAGTAGAGGGCGGTCAGATGGTTGAAGTCGAACGAGCGATAGAAAAACCAGACCGGCACCCAGCCAATCGTGCCGTGCTCGCCGTTGGTGAACCCGACCAGCTCCTGAATTTCCCTGAGCAGTTCATGGTAGGCCTCTACTTCGGTGCGGGACGGTGCGACAATCATTGCCATGGTCACTTTTTCACGGTAGGCCGGATAGTCGTCAAGAAACCGGCTGAACGCCTTGATGCGCTCGGGAATCCCCTTGGTGTAGTCCAGACGGTCGACGGAGAGAACCAGGCGAGTGCCCTTGATCTTTTCGGTTATTTCCCTTATCTGCTCGCGCACCGCCGGCTGCAGATGTGCCTCCTGGTAACGCTGATAATCAATCCCCATGGGGAAAACATCGGCCTTGACCAGTCGGCGCCGAATGTTGATATAGCCAAGGTTGTGTTCGTACCCGAGCAGGCGCCTGACACTGCTGAGAAAGTGACGGACATAGTCGTAGGCATGAAAGCCGATCAGGTCGGCGCCCAGCATACCTTCGAGGATTTCCTTCCTCCACGGCAGCAGACGGAAGATTTCATAGGAAGGAAAGGGAATGTGCAGGAAATAGCCTATTTTAACTTTCGGAAATTTTTCCCGAATCAACGCCGGCAGCAACATTAACTGGTAGTCATGTATCCAGACCGTGTCTTCCTCGTCGACTACTTCGGCGACCCGCCTGAAAAATTTGTGGTTGACCTCCCGGTAACATTCCCACTCGCCATGGTCGTATACTGCGTAATGGTTGAAATAATGAAACAGCGGCCAGATGGTGCGGTTGCAAAAACCATAGTAGTACAATTGCATCTCCTGGTCCGAGAGAAAGACCGGCACACTGGCGTATTCCTGCGGCAGACGCCGCTCCAACTCCGCGGTCTCGGCTTCGCTCAGCTCCCCGCCGCCAAGCCCGCACCAGCCAATCCAAAGGCTGTTCTCCGCACTGTGTACGCTGCCCAGACCGGTGGCCAAACCGCCAATACTCGGGGCGAAACTCAACCCCGCATCTTCGCGGCTGATGGTGACGGGCAGTCGATTGGCGACAAAGATTAACTTGCTCATGGCGCTGACAGTGCTTGCAGGCTGATTTTTATAAAAACATTGGTGACAAAACCGTGCAATCGGCAACTGCCTGCCACTGGATCGGCTGCACGGTGGTGTTTTGTTAATATAGCCTGAAGTCGATTGAGTTGCAAGATCGCTAGCCTGATTAATGTAATGCGTCAGTGAAAGGTGGAAAAATAGCAGTATATCATGCCGGTTGACGATTACGGGCGACGATTAAGGATTACGACTGGGCACAAAAATCGTCTGCCTTAATCATCGCTCTTCATCGTTTCCCGATTGCTTGGAACACACAACCGGAATACGATAGCGGCGACGCGAACGGTGGACGATTATCACGAACATTTGACTCCATGTCTCCGTGACTTCATGACTCCGAATTAATTCCCTGCGCCATGCCGGGGCTAAGACAAATCGGTGACGCGCCGCGCGCAGACAGACAGGCTCTGGGCTGGTATGCAAATACGCCGTTGGCGCGGGGTTGCAATCGCGTTCGTCAACCGTGTCTGTTTTTCTCCTTGCTAAGTTGGTATTGGGTGTTGGTTGCTGGATATTCTACATTGAATTCGAAACAAGCGTCCGTCGTAATCGTCGGCCGGCAAGACATCTCCACCTTACGCTGACGCTCAAAGCGGTGTATAGGCAGGACGTGATTCCCTCCGGGAATTTTTCTGCGTTATTCTGTGTATTCTGTGGTTGAAAAATTGTTTTTTTTTGCTAATTCTCGTTTATTCGTGTCCGTTGGCGGTTCAAAAGTGTAAACGGCTTCCACCTTTCGCCGACGCATTGCCTGCGGCTTGCATTCTGAATTGGCAAAGTGGAAATCAGGGTTATGTTGAGTTTTGTTCCATGCCCCTGCGTTTCAGGCTATGCGAAAGGAGAAAGAATCAAACCATGGCAGAAGAAAAGTCAGCAGCCTATGCTCCCGCTGAGATCGAGCCCAAGTGGCAGGCGTACTGGCTGCACAACCATGTATTTCGGGTCCGTGACTTCGACCCCGAACGTCCGAAGCTGTATGTTCTTGACATGTTCCCCTACCCCAGCGGCGCCGGGCTGCATGTCGGCCATCCTGAGGGTTATACCGCCACCGATATCTACTGCCGCTTCAAGCGTATGCGCGGCTGCAATGTCCTGCATCCCATGGGCTGGGACGCCTTTGGTCTGCCCGCCGAGCAGCACGCGATTGAAACCGGCACTCATCCCCGTGCAACGACCGAGCGGAACATTGCCAATTTCCGCCGCCAGATTCAATCCTTTGGTTTCAGCTATGACTGGGACCGCGAGATCAACACCACGGACCCTGAGTACTACCGCTGGACCCAGTGGATATTCATTCAGCTTTTCAAGAAGGGTCTGGCCTATCTTGACGAGGTCCCGGTCAACTGGTGTCCGGCTCTGGGCACAGTGCTGGCCAACGAGGAGGTGATCAACGGCCTCAGCGAACGGGGCGGGCATCCGGTGGTGCGCAAGCCCATGAAGCAATGGATGCTGCGGATCACCGACTATGCCGAGCGTCTGCTTGCCGACCTTGACGGACTCGACTGGCCGGAGGGGATCAAGGAAATGCAGCGCAACTGGATTGGCAAATCGACCGGAGCCGAGGTTGATTTCCAGGTGGTCGATTGCGAGGAGAACATCCGGGTTTACACCACCCGCCCGGACACCCTGTTCGGCGCCACCTATATGGTGCTGTCGCCCGAGCATCCATTGCTCGAGCGCATAGCCAGTCCCGAGCAGAGGGCGGCGGTGCGCAACTATGCTCAGCAGGCGGCGAAGATAAGCGATTTTGACCGCATGGAACTAAACCGGCGTAAGACCGGCGTGTTCACCGGCGCCTACGCGGTCAACCCCGTCAACCGCGAAAGCGTTCCCATCTGGACCAGCGACTATGTAATGATGACCTACGGCACCGGCGCCATTATGGCGGTGCCCGGCCATGACGAGCGCGATTTCGAGTTCGCCCAAACCTTTGGTCTGCCAGTGTCCTGCATTATCGAGCCCGACCCCGGGGAAGCCGCCCGGGCCGGAGTGGACACCGCCGCCGTCCTGGCCGGCGAAGCCTGCTGGAGCGGTGGCGGCAGTCTGATCAATTCAGCCAGCGAACAGGGGCTGGACATCAATGGTTTGTCGGTGGATGATGCCAAGCGGCGAACCACCTGCTGGCTCGAGCAGCAGGGGCTGGGGCAGGCGGCGGTAAACTACAAACTGCGCGACTGGCTGTTCAGCCGGCAGCGCTACTGGGGGGAGCCGTTCCCGGTGGTTTACTTCGAGGATGGCGAAATCGATGTGCTCGACGAGTCCGAGCTGCCGGTCACTCTGCCGGAGCTGGCCGACTTCAAACCTTCCGGCACCGCCGAATCGCCCCTGGCCAAAGCCGGGGACTGGTTGTCCTACCGTGATCCGCGGACCGGACGGGTCGGTCGGCGCGAGACTCACACGATGCCGCAATGGGCTGGTTCCTGCTGGTATTACCTGCGCTACCTCGACCCGCGCAATCATGACCGCCCCTGGGATCCTGAAAAGGAGAAGTACTGGATGCCGGTCGATCTGTATGTCGGCGGTGCCGAACATGCGGTGCTGCATCTGCTCTACGCCCGATTCTGGCACAAGGTGCTCTATGATCTCGGGCTGGTGTCGACCAGCGAGCCATTCCAAAAACTGGTCAACCAGGGCATGATCCTGGGAGTTTCCTATCGCGACCGCCAGCAAAGACTGGTGCCCAATGATCTGGTCGAACGGCGGGACACCGAGTTTGTTCACCGGGAAACCGGCGAAATACTCGAGGAGTTCCCGGCAAAGATGTCGAAATCTCTGAAAAATGTGGTTAATCCCGACGAAATCATCGCCAAGCACGGAGCCGACGCATTTCGGTTGTATGAGATGTTCATGGGGCCGCTGGAGGCGGTCAAGCCGTGGCGGACCAAGGACATCGAGGGGCTGACCAGGTTTCTCAACAAGGTTTGGCGGATGCTGATCGGCCGGGACGGCGCGGTTTCGGAAGCGGTCGGCGAAGCTCCGATGAACCGGGACCAGGAGCGATTGCTGCACGCAACGATAAAGAAGGTGACCGAGGATTGCGAAACCCTCGACTTCAACACCGCCATCAGCCAGATGATGATATTTGTCAACGAATTCAGTGCGGCCGAACCGCGAAACCGGAGTGCGATGGAAGCTTTTATCAAGTTGCTCTCCCCTTTCGCCCCGCACATTGCCGAGGAGCTATGGCAGCGTCTGGGGCACAGTCAGAGTCTGGCCTGGGAAGCTTGGCCGGAGTACGACGAAGAGAAAATCAAGCAGGAACAGGTGGAGATACTGGTGCAGGTGCAGGGCAGACCCAAATCACGGATGATGATGCCGGGCGATGCCGATGCCGGCCAGATGCAGGAGCTGGCTTTGCGGAATCCCGAGGTGCAGGCCGCCATTGACGGCAGACCCGTTCGCAAAGTGATCGCTGTGCCGGGGCGGCTGGTTAACATCGTGGCCGGCTAGCCGGCTTTGCAATGATAAGTTTGGAGATGATTTTTCGTGCGAATTATTATCATCGGCCCAAAATCTTCGGGCAAGAGCGTTGCCGGCGAGGCCTTTGCGGCGGAGTCGGCAGTTGACTTCTTTGACCTGGACCAGGTAATAATCGACCGCTTTCGGCAGGATCACGGGGGAACTCCGGGGATTGGCGAGGTCTATCGCGCCGTTGGCGCCGCCGGGTTCGCCGCCTTGGAGCTGGCGGCCCTGGAGTCTCTGGCCGAGCACCAATGGTGTGTGATCAGCGTCGGCGGCTCCACACCGATGCAGCCGGCCGCCCGGCAGTTGCTGCGGCGCAATTCGATCATCGTATTGTTCACGGCCAACCCGGAAGTCCTCTGGCAACGCACTCTGGCGCGAGGCCGCACGCCCGCCTATCTCGAGGGCGAGCCCGATCCGGAGCAGGCCTTTGGTCAGCGGGTCGAGCGACTGCTCGATGTGGTCAGGCCTTACGCAGACATTGTCATTGACAACAGCGATTTTTCCTGCGAGCAGACTTTGCAGACACTGCGGCAGGCGGTAACGGACGAGCTGCATCTGCGCATGCACTCGCCCAGTTCACTGGGAGAACTGGTGCGGGTAACCACTTTTGGCGAGAGCCACGGGCCCGCAGTCGGCGCGGTTCTGGACGGGGTGCCGCCGGGAATCGAGCTGTCGCCGGAAGACATTCAGAAGGAGATGGACCGGCGGCGGCCCGGACAAAGCCGGGTGGCCACCGCCCGCCGGGAAACCGACCGGGTGGAGATTCTTTCCGGCTGGTTCGAAGGCAGAACCACGGGGGCGCCGCTGGCCATGCTAATCCGCAACCGCGACCATAAGCCGGGACAGTACGAGCACCTGCGGGAGGTTTTCCGGCCGGGGCACGCGGACTATGCGTTCCTGCATAAGTTCGGCTTGCGCGACCATCGCGGCGGCGGTCGCTCCTCGGGCCGGGAGACGGCGGGTCGAGTGGCGGCCGGAGCAGTGGCCCGTAAGATACTCGGGGATCGCGGCATTTCCATCTTCGCCTGGGCCGAGGAGATCGGAGGCGTTCGCGGAGAGCGCGTCGACCTGGCGGTCATCGAACAGAATCCGGTGCGCGCCGCCGATCCTGACGCGGCACTACGAATGGAACAGTGCATACTCGACGCTCAGGCCAGAGGCGATTCGGTCGGCGGCGTGGTGCGGGTGCGGGCAAAGGGAGTTCCGCCGGGACTGGGAGACCCGGTGTTCTTCAAGCTGGAGGCACGTCTTACCATGGCGCTGATGTCGATCGGGGCGGTCAAGGCGGTCGAGCTGGGCAGTGGTTTCGCCGCCGCCAGGATGACCGGCAGCCAGCACAATGACCAGATGCGCGACGGTCAGTTTCTCTCCAACCATGCCGGCGGAGTCCTCGGCGGCATCAGCACCGGGCAGGATCTCGAGCTGCGCCTCGCCGTCAAGCCAACCGCATCGATCGCCCGGCCCCAGTCGACAATTAATCGCCGGGGCGAGAATGTCGAGCTGAACATCGAGGGCCGGCACGATCCCTGCATCGTGCCGCGTCTGATCCCGGTGGCCGAGGCCATGGTCGCACTGATCCTGCTCGACGCCATGGAAATTCAAAGAACGATGACAGGGATTCTCCGCGATCCCGGCCTGTGCGGCAATGCGACGCAACGGAGAGGGCAACGGCCGGGTTGATTGAAGCGCCACTGTGCAGAGTATCCGGTTGCGGCATACTGTAGAAAAATGGTTTGATTGGCAACCGGGTCGCTGCCCCGGCCTGGTATGCAGTGCTTCTTTGGGGCGGAAAACATCCCCGGGGAAATGGTTCACCAGAAATCACTTTTAAGCGCAAATGGAACGCCCTGTTTTCATAGTATTCCTGAAAATAGACTGGTTGGGCATTTTTCTTTCTGATTGTCGTTCAATTTGCGCCCCCCTTTTGCTCAAAATAGCGAGGTCTGGTTCACCGGCGGCGCTGCGGACATATCTGCCGTGGAACTCGTCGTCCGTAAGCGGTGTTCGCACCAAGCAGGCTGGCCCCACCCGCCGGTTCAGCCTTGTCGTCCGGACGCTGCAAGCTGGCTGCCCCCCTCCCCGCCTCCCTCCCACTTGCGACAACGCCCGCCACTGCGGCTGACCACGGTTTGCTGGTCGATAATTTCCAGTATCTCACATTGATTTGGGCAGTCGCGACAAATAAAGCCCGCCGTGGTGATCTGGCGGCGGCAGACGGAGAATCCCCGGAAACGCGAGCTGGCAACCCCGGCCCGGGCGGCGAGCAAGGCTGCCCCATATGCCCCCATCACCATGTTGTATCGAGGCACGACCATCTCGGTTTCCAGAATCTCAGCGAAAGCCCGACGAATCCCCCGGTTGGCGCTGACTCCGCCTTGCAACACGATCGGCGGTTCGATCTCCTTGCCCGCGCAAACATTGCTTAGAAAGTTACGCACCATGGCCTGGCAAAGCCCCATGACGATGTCCTCCTGGCGATAGCCCACCTGCTGCTTGTGAATCATGTCCGATTCAGCGAACACCGTACAGCGCCCGGCAATGCTGGTGGGGCTGCGGGAAAGCATGGCCTTCTCGCTCAATTCCTCGATGCCGATACCCAGTCGCTCGGCCTGTGAGTCAAGAAAACTGCCGGTGCCTGCGGCGCAAACCAGATTCATGGCGAAGTCGACCACCACCCCGTCACGGACCACGGTCACTTTGCTGTCCTGACCGCCGATCTCGAAAATAGTATGAACATGCGGATGCAAATTCACCGCCCCGCAGGCATGGGCGCTGATCTCATTCTT
>SLNM01000124.1 GCA_007133055.1 Lentisphaeria bacterium | reverse complement strand
TCCAGCACCTGCTGCGGGCTGAGCGCCTGCAAGCGTCCGTTCAGCCACTGTAACTGGCGGCGGTTTTGACTGATAGTGTTATCGACGGCATGTTGCATTCTCATACCTGCTTCATCGATTCGCTGCTGCATTTGCCGGACCAGGTTGATTGGCTCTCTCAGGGCGTCCGCGCCGGCGGCTCGTTCCAGGCGTCGCCGCCATTCGCTGAACTGCAGGCGTGCGGCTCGAACTATTCGGTCACGGGCTCCTGCCACCTGTTCGCGCAGTCGGCTTTTTTCCTGAACCACCAGCTCGGCGGCGGCAGAGGGGGTAGGTACTCGCAGATCGGCGACGAAGTCGCAGATGGTATAATCAATCTCATGCCCGACCGCGCTGATTACCGGCAGGTTGGAGGCGGCCACGGTTCGCGCCACCATTTCTTCGTTGAACGGCCACAGGTCCTCGAGGCTGCCGCCGCCGCGAGTAATCACAATCACATCGCAGTCGCCCGACCGATTGAAGAATTCAATGCCGGCGGCAATTTCCCGCGCCGCCTTCTCCCCCTGGACTGCGGCCGGGAAGATGCGCACATGCAGATCGGCGAAGCGCCGTTCGAGAATATGGCAGAAATCGCGGATGGCGGCGCCCTGCGTCGAAGTTATCACCCCGACAGCGCGGGGGAACTGGGGGATCGGTCGTTTGCGGCGGGAGTCGAAGAGTCCCTCGCTTTGCAATTTCTCCTTCAATTCCTCGAAGCGCCGCCGTAGCTCGCCGGTGCCCAGCGGTATGATTTGACTGACCAGGATTTGGCAGGTCCCCCGCACTTCGTACACGCTCACCCGTCCGTCGACATCCACTTCCAGGCCATTTTTCAAGCCAAGCTCAAGGGCGGCCGAAGCGCCGCGAAAGAACACGGCTGCGATCTGGCTGCGTGCGTCCTTCAGCGAGAAGTAGACATGTCCGGAACGGTGGATGGTTAGGTTGCTGACCTCTCCGCGCACTCGAAAAGGGTAGAAGGTCTGGTCCAGAACCTCCTTGATCAGGCGGTTCACCTCGGAGACCGTCCAGGTTTTATTGGTTTCGCTCATAAGTTCACTTTACATGCGTACGGTGATTATGCAATGGTGGCATTTCACTATTTCACGGTTACTTTTCTTTTTACAGCCGTCCCATGTGATGGCAGTGGGCTAAATTCAATGATTGGATGGTTTTGAATCTCAGGCATCAAGGAAAAGACTCGATGAAACTCAGTGTATTCAACGGACGGCTCGACGAAGTGGACTACTTTGATCTGATGATGCTGGACATCTACGGCAGCATCCGCAGCGTGACCGTGCCCAAGGGGCAGATCAGCGACCAGCTATTACGGGAGGGGATTGGCTTCGACGCCTCCAACTTTGGCTTTGCCGATGTTTCCAAATCGGACATGGTGGCGATTCCGGACATGGACACCGCCTTCACCGAGGAGCGTCCGGACGGAGTGGTTCTACACGCCCTCTGCGATGTCGTGGCGATGGACGGCGGCCTGTTCGAGGCATACCCTCGGTTTGTTATTCGCAAGACCATGCAGCACCTGCGATCGCAGGGCTTGGCCGACGACGCCCGTTTTTTGATGGAGCTGGAGTTTCATGTTTTCGAGGATGTCAACTACGCCACTGACTACGCTCATTCCTACTACCGTTTGCAGAGCGCCGAGGGGATCGGCCCGGATTACTATGACCTGCCGCGGTTCAATATCCACCGAGGTTACCACCGGCCGTATCCGGACGACCGCTACTTTGATTTGCGCAACAAAATCGTGCGCAGCATGAGCCAGGTGGGAATTCCGGTGAAGTATCATCATCATGAAGTTGGTGCGGCGCAGTTGGAGGTGGAGCTGGACTTTCTGTCAGCGCCGGAGGCGGCGGACAAAGTGGCGATTGCCAAGTGGATCGTGCGCAACGTAGCCACCGCCAACGGGTTGTTTGTCACGTTTATGCCCAAGCCGATCGACAACAGTCCGGGCAATGGCATGCACGCCCATCAGTATTTGGTGAAAGATGGCCGGACCATTTTTGCCGGGGACGGCGCCTGTGGCCTTAGTCCGACCGCGCTCAGCTACACCGCCGGTCTGCTGGCGCACAGCCTGACCGGTTCCCTGCTGTCCTTTTCCAATCCCAGCACCAATTCGTATAAGCGGCTGGTGCCGGGTTATGAGGCGCCGGTTCGCGCCTCCTTCGCCCGGGCTTCGCGAGAGGCGGCGGTGCGGATTCCCGGCTACCTGAAGAAGGGCGAGGAGCGTATCGAGTTTCGCACCGGCGACGCCATGGCCAACTGTCATTATTTTCTGGCAGCCATGCTGCTGGCCGGTCTGGACGGAGTTGGCAGGCGGCTCGATCCGGAAAAGGAGGGGTTCGCCGATCCGGCCACCGCCAAACGTTTTCCCTTGAACCTCAACCAGGTGATCGAGGGGCTTCGGCAAGACCAGCAATACCTGCACGCCAGTTTCCCGGCGGAGCTGATTGAGCTGTGGCTCAGGGTCAAGGAGGACGAGGCTGCACACGTCTATCACGCCCCGACCCCCGAGGAGTATGAGTTGTATTTCAATGCCTAAGCACAGATTCAAAAGAGGACTCAGCCAGGGGACGGAAAGACTGGATGCCGGCTGGGAGCGCGAGGCGCGACGGCTGCGTTTAATCAAGGCGGTCTTTTCGGTAAGCTTGTTTGCGCTGACCATAGTGGTTGCCATGGTTCTGTGGTTGGTGTTCACCTATCGGCCAAGCCCGCCGGAACCTTCGCGTCCGTACTTATGGGAATGGCAGGAGATTGTGGCCAGCCAGCGTACGGGCGGACGGCTTTTGGGCGAGCATCTTTACCATCATCACCCACAGGTCCGGGTGTTGATTATGGTGCCGGAGTCAATGGACGATATTCACACGGCCACCCTGGAGGGACTGCTTGCGGCACTTGATTTTGCCGAGCTTGAAGAGGTAGTGGTTGAAACGCTGGCCCAGG
>SLNM01000353.1 GCA_007133055.1 Lentisphaeria bacterium | reverse complement strand
GAGGAAATGGCCGGCGACTGCTATCGTGGGTACCACAAGCCGATTATGGCGGCGGGCGGAATGGGCAATGTCAGACGGCGGCATGTTCACAAACACTCGATTCCGCCGGGCGCCGCCATCATTCAGATTGGCGGTCCGGCCATGCGCATTGGCCTGGGCGGCGGCGCCGCCTCGTCAATGGCCACCGGCAGCAACGCTCTTGACCTGGACTTTAACTCGGTGCAGCGCGACAACGCGGAAATGCAGAGGCGCTGCCAGGGAGTCATTGACTCATGCACCGCCATGGGGCCGGACAACCCGATTCTCAGCATTCACGACATCGGCGCCGGCGGCCTTTCCAACGCCTGTCCGGAACTGGTCGCCGAAACCGGCGGCAAGTTCTGGCTGCGCCGCGTTGCCAGCGAGGAACCCTCGATGAGCCCCATGGAAATATGGTGCTGCGAGGCTCAGGAACGCTACGTCCTGGCGGTGGCGCCGGAAAGTATGCCGCAATTTGAGCAGCTTTGCCGTCGCGAACGCTGTCCGGCAGCGATTATCGGCGAGGCCACCGGCGACGGTCGCCTGACTTTGTTCGACCAGCATTTCAACAATTATCCGATCGACATGGATGTCTCCGTACTGCTCGGCAAGCCGCCGAAAATGGTGCGCAAGGCCGAGCATCTCCCGGCGGCGCCCGCGCCTCTTGATTTTTCCGGCATTGTGCCCGGACAGGCGGTCGAAAGAATCCTGCACCTGCCGGCCGTGGCCGACAAATCGTTTCTTATCACCATTGCCGACCGCTCAGTCACCGGCCTGGTGGCCCGCGACCAGATGGTCGGCCCCTACCAAATCCCTCTGGCCGACGCCGCCGTCACTGTCTCCGGCTACCAAGCCACCTGCGGCGAGGCCATGGCCATGGGCGAACGCCCGCCCCTGGCACTGCTTTCACCCGAGGCATCGGGAAGAATGGCGGTCGGTGAAGCGCTGACCAATATCGCCTGCGCCGCCATCGGCGAGATCGGACAAGTCAAGCTCTCGGCCAACTGGATGTGCGGCTGCGGCGAGCCGGGCGAGGATGCCGCCCTCTACGACACCGTCCAGGCCGTGGCCATGCAGCTATGCCCCGAGCTGGGCATCGCCATTCCCGTCGGCAAGGATTCCTTGTCCATGCGCAGTCTTTGGCAGGATCAAAGCGGCCGGGAGCATCGAATGGTCGCCCCGCTAAGCCTCCTGGTCAGCGCCTTCGCCCCGGTTTTCGATGCGCGCCTGACCGCCACTCCGGAATTGAAGCCGGTGCCGGACTCCCGCCTTATCCTGCTTGACATAGGTCGAGGGCGGAACCGCCTTGGCGGATCGGCTCTCGCCCAGGTCTACAATCAGGTCGGAGGAACTCCGCCGGACCTTGATGATCCGGAACTGTTCAAACGCTTCTTCGGGGCGGTGCAAGCCATGCTGAGGCAAGGCCTGCTTTTGGCTTATCACGACCGCTCCGACGGCGGATTGTTCGTGACCCTGGCGGAAATGGCCTTCGGCGCAAGGCGCGGCTTGCGGGTTGAGCTGCCCCGCGCCGAACCTTCGAACCAGGAAGCGGATGCGCCGGCCGTACGCCTGGCCGCCCTGTTCAGCGAGGAGCTGGGGGCGGTGCTGCAAGTTGGAGCTGACCAGGTG
Organism: Lentisphaeria bacterium; assembly: GCA_007133055.1. GTDB lineage: Bacteria > Verrucomicrobiota > Lentisphaeria > Oligosphaerales > PUNB01 > SLNM01. Next base: position 1,328 of record SLNM01000353.1, on the reverse strand, counting down.
TTGCAGGTGCGGCGGCTGCTCGAACAGTTCGAACTGAGCGACATCGCCCACGATCTCGGACAACCGACCGAGGACGGACAACTGACTATCCTTGACCAGGGCGAGGTGGTTTGCCGGAAACCTGTTCTGCAATTGCATCGTCAGTGGTCGGAGCTGTCCTTTAAAATGCGGCAGTTGCGGGATCATCCCGACTGTGCCCGGCAGGAGTTTGACAACCTGCTCGAGGCGGAAGACCCGGGGCTGAGCTGTCATCCCACCTATGATCCGGAGGTCTGGGATTTTACCATCGGACACGGCAGCCGCCCGGTTCTGGCTCTGCTGCGCGAGCAGGGTGTAAATGGCCAGGTCGAGATGGCGGCCGGATTCGCCGCCGCCGGATTCGACTGCCGGGACCTGCACATGACCGACCTGATCAGCGGCCAGGTCGGGCTGGACGATTTCCATGGCCTGATCGCCTGCGGCGGATTCTCCTATGGCGATGTGCTCGGCGCCGGCGCCGGCTGGGCCAAGTCGATCTTGTTCAACCCGGAAATGAAGGAGATGTTCAGACGCTTCTTCGCCCGTCCCGAAACCTTCACACTGGGAGTCTGCAACGGCTGTCAAATGCTCTCCCATCTGCGGGCGATAATCCCCGGCGCCGAAGCCTGGCCCGCCTTTGTTCGCAACCGCAGCGAGCAATTTGAAGCGCGCTACGTTATGGTGGAGGTACTGCCCTCGCCCTCCCTTCTGCTTCGGGGCATGGCCGGCTCGCGGTTGCCGGTGCCGGTGGCGCACGGCGAGGGGATGGTTGATTTTTCAAGCTTCGGCGATGTTTCCGAAGTGGCCGAGCAAAATCTTGGAGCCATGCGCTATATTGACCACCGCGGCAGCGCAACCGAGCGCTATCCCTTCAATCCGAACGGTTCGCCCGGCGGACTGACCGGACTGACTTCAACCGACGGTCGCGCCACCATCATGATGCCGCACCCTGAACGCGGATTCCGGGCCGTGCAGATGTCGTGGCGACCCCGCGACTGGAACAGCGAGGCGGGCCCGTGGATGCGCGTGTTCCGCAACGCCCGCGAGTTTGTCGACTAAGCGCACCCGACTAAGCGTGTCGGCGAAGTGTATTTGGGGCGGAAGCTGGTTGTGCCGGAGGGCGGCGCCCGAGGCGGCGGCCCGTGCCCCCCTCTTGACGAGGATGCGCTTCTGGCCAAACTGGGGAATGACTCCGTGACTTCTTGTCTCCATGACACCGGAGTTAGGGAATTGCGAAATGTGCGAATCGAGCCAATTGTAGGTTGGGAATCTGTCCCGACCAGGCTCGATTCGCATGGGCGAGACGGATT
>SLNM01000161.1 GCA_007133055.1 Lentisphaeria bacterium | reverse complement strand
GCCTGCAGGGCGGTCGCCACTTCATCGACACGGTTCACCGCCTGGTGATTGACTTCGAGAACAATGTCCCCCTGTTGCAGGCCTGCTGCGTCGGCCGGGCTGCCGGAGGCAACGGCGGCGATCAGCACCCGCTCCCTGCGGACTGTTTCCAGGCGGAGGCCAACCACTTCGAGGATGTCAACATCGTCATCCCTGTCCCTTTCCATTGCGGCCAGGGTATCGCCGCGGCGGGTGGCCTTGACTGTAATGACAATTTCCTCGCCATCGCGGTGAATGAGCAGGTCGATATCGTCTCCGGGCTGATACCGGAGTACGGCGAATTGCAGGTCCCTCGGGGTTGCCACCGCCTGGTCGCCGACCTTGAGGATGACATCGCCTGCCCGCACTCCTGCTTCGGCAGCGGGATTTCCCTCGATGGCCTGGCTGACCAAAACTCCTTTGTCGACCCCGAACTCCTGTTGCAGCTCGGGTCCGAGAGTCTGCATGGAAATACCCAGCCAAGGACGGATCACTTCCCCCTCTTCAATGATTTGCTCGGCCACCTGCCGGGCCAAATTGCCGTCAATGGCAAAGCCGACCCCGGTATTGCCGCGGGAGAAGCCGCCGCCGGTGACAATGAAATTGTTGATTCCGATGACTTCCCCTCGGATATTCAGCAGCGGCCCGCCGCTGTTGCCGGGGTTGATCGAGGCGTCGGTCTGAATATAGTTCTCGAATGTGTGCAACCGCATGCCATGGCGTCCTTTCTGGCTGACCACGCCGACGGTTACCGAATAGTCAAAGTTGAAGGGGGCGCCGACTGCGATTGTCCAGTCGCCCACCTGCAATTTTTCGGTGTCGGCAAACTGAAGCCAGGGCATTTGCAGGTCTTCCGGCTCGCCATTTCGGCCGATGATTCTGAGCATCGCCAAATCGGTATCCTGGTCGACCCCCACCACTTCCAGCTCGTTTTTGGCGGTCGAATACACGGTGCCGTCATGCAGCATGATTTCCAGTTCGTCATGATCACGAATGACATGGTAGTTGGTGAGAACATGGCCGTCGGCGCGAATCACCGTGCCGGAACCACGTCCTGCGGGCTGCGGGACTCTTTGCCTGGGCGGCAATTGCTCTGGTTCCGGAATACCGAAGAAAAAGCGGAAAGCCGGGGGCAGGTCGGACATCGGATCGCGCATTCGCCGCACCTGTTTGTTGGTAACCACCACTACGGCCGGCGAAACACGCTCGGCCAGCGTGGCAAAGACCCTTTGCAGGTGGAGCGCCGTTTCCAGGCCTTCAATGTCATCAAGCTGCACAGGTTCGGCGGCGGCGGTGCGGTTGAAGATCAGCGGACAGGCACCGAACAAGATAATTGCCAGGCCGGCCATGATGGTTTTTCTCGAACTAACCATAGTTCCCAGGTGCTTGATCATAATCAATCTCCATATTTGTTTCGTGGATGCAACTTGCTTCTGTTAGAAAAATAATGAGGCCAATTGTTCCGTCGAAGTTTAAGTTAGTTCGACCTTTAGTTGGTTGACTTCATGACTTGGTGTCTTCGTGACTCCGGGTCGACGCGAACGGCGACGAGAAAGGTTGACGATTGGGACACTCTCTACCTTGTCCCGCCGTAGTCCCGAAAGGGCGAAGGCGGATCGTAATCCGCTATCGCCTGCCTGTGCGCCATGCCTGCGCCGCGTGTCTTGGCTCGAGGGAGCGCGCATCGTACATGGAATGAGAGCCAGCGGGGGTGCGATAGAAAAGGTGGTCGCAGCCACAAAAAAATTATCTGGGCTGAAAAGCTCACGAGCCAAGTTTGCCGCAGAACGCGGCAAAAATGTTCTTCGGCTGGATTTGTCCCATGGGATGGCTGTGACCGGAACTATCATCGAAGCCCCATGGTTTCTTCCAGGCCGCCCATGATGTTCATGCATTGCACGGCTTGGCCGGAGGCTCCCTTGACCAGGTTGTCGATGGCGCTGCTGACAATCAATCGCCCGGTGTGCTGATCGAAGGCGCAGCCGAACTCGATTGCATTGGTCCAGGCCACATGCTTGGTGTCGGCCAGCCGACGGTCGGCCAGGATGCGGACAAATGGTTCGTCGGCATAGGTGCAATGCCAGCATTCGCGCACCTTTTCGATACTGGTTCCGGGTGAAGGGGTCAGGAGAATAGTCGAGTGAATGCCTCTGTTTACCGGAGCCAGGTGGGGGATGAAGCTGATCGGCGCTGACTGATCGCGACCGGCGGCCTTCGCCAGCTCCTGCTCGATCTCGGGAAGATGACGGTGATCGGTCGCGGCATAGGCGCGCAGGCTTTCATTGCATTCCGGAAAAATGAATGGCAGTTCCACTTTGCGTCCGGCTCCGCTGACGCCGCTGATCGAGCAGACGGCGATATTTTCGGGGGTGACCAGGCTCGAACTCAGCAGCGGGCAGACTGGTAGCAGCACGCTGGTTGGATAGCAACCGGGGCAGGCAACCAGTTGGGCGTGTCGCAATTGATCGCGATACAGTTCCGGCAATCCGTAAACCGCTTTGTCCAGCAACGCCACCGCCGGATGCTCGACCCCGTAGTACTGTCGGTAGACCGCCGGGTCCCGTAGTCGGAAGTCGGCGCTGATGTCGATGACCCGCAGTCCTTTCTCGAACAGGGGCAGGGCGAATTCGGCGGCCAATCCGTGCGGCAGAGCCAGGAAAACCACTTCGGCCAACTCGGCAATCTGGTCGGCAGACGGCGCCGAAAACATCAGGTCGAGCCCGGCAAAACGAGGAAACACCTCGCCGACCGGACGCTCCGCGTACTGGCGGGAGGTTACGCAGGCAAGCTTCGCCTGCGGATGACGCAGGAGAAGACGAATCAATTCCTCGCCGGAATAGCCGGAGGCTCCGACAATCGCCACGTTGATTTGCTCTGTTCCGGGCATGGGACGGCTCCTGGGGGAGAGTTATTATGGTTCCTTTTCAGTTTGAGTGGGTAGCTTGTTTCAATTCACATTCAGAAATGAT
>SLNM01000256.1 GCA_007133055.1 Lentisphaeria bacterium | reverse complement strand
TAGGTTGGGAATCTGTCCCGACCAGGTTCGATTCACTTGGGCGAGACGGATTGCCGTTCCCTTCGGTCACTGCTACACTGTGTGTAGCCTCTGTTCTTGCGGAACGGTGCCGCTTCGCTGCCCCGCTGGCGCGGAGCCTATATCCCTGTCGGGATGTTCTCGCCCTACGAAATCTGCATTTCGCAATTCCCTAAAGACGGCCTGGAAAAAAGGCTTCAAACAGTAATCAGGATTTCACACGAATGCTTGTTTCCACAGGGCTGAGCGCGGGCGAAAAACTGGCGGTTCTCTCTGTCGATGGTCAGTATGACCTGGCCTGTGCCTGCGGCACCAATTCCGATGATCGTCGCCGCCGGGCATCGACGGGGGACCGTTGGATTTATCCGGTTACCCTGCCCAATGGAGGCCGTTCGGTTCTTTTCAAAACCCTGCTCAGCAACGAATGCGTGAACGATTGCCGATACTGCCCGCTGCGAGCGCGCGCCAATGCACGCCGCTGCACTTTGACAGCGGAGGAGACGGTGCGGGCTTTTTTGGGAAGCCTTCGGCGCGGCCAGGTGTTCGGCCTGTTCCTGAGCAGCGCCGTGCCGGACACCCCCGACCGTGCCATGGAATCGATGAACCGAGTTGCCCGCATTCTGAGAGGCAGGGAAAAATTTCGCGGCTACATCCATCTAAAGATTATTCCCGGCGCCTCCGACGAAGCTATTCGGGAGGCGGTCTCGCTGGCCAGCGCGGTCTCGCTCAATATTGAAACGGCGGGGGAAAAACACTTCCGAACCCTGTCCTCGAGCAAAGATTATTTGCGGGACGTGATTCACCCCATGCGTCTGATCAGCCGGCTGACCGCCAGGGGAGCCAGCCACAGCCGCGTCAAACAAACCACGCAATTCGTGGTCGGCGCTTCGGATGAGACGGATCGCGAGCTGGTCAGATATACCGGCGGGCTGTATCAGAGACTTGGTTTGAGTCGAGTATATTTCAGCGCCTACCAGCGGGGCGTCGGTGATGCAGGGCTGCCAGGCGAAAAGGGCGGCCGGGACCTGCTGTTGCGCGAACATCGACTCTACCAGTGCGACTGGCTAATGCGAAAATACGGATTCCAGGCGGATGAAATACCCTTTGACCAGACTGGACATCTGGCTCTCGACATTGACCCCAAGGAACACTGGGCGCGTTTGCATCCGGAACACTTCCCGGTCGATGTCAACCGGGCAGACCAACACGAACTGTTGCGAGTGCCCGGCCTGGGGCCGACCACGGTCAAGCATATCCTTCAGTGGCGCCGTCAGTCCGGCCGCCTGCGACGGTTGCAGGACATCGGCAGGCCGACCCGTTTGCTGCGCAAGGCAGCCGGATTTATTGTCTTTGGCTAGCCTGATTAATTCATGAACTTCGTAGCGAGAGGGTTTTCGGAGAGTCCCGGCGCAATCGGTTCAGAGCCTCCCCCATGATCTCGAACTTCCGCTCCACGGCGCTGCGAAGCTGTTCCTCCGCTGCGTAATCGTCAAAGGTATGATCCTGAACAAATGTCTTGACGGCTCGGGCGGCTTGAGCGATATCGTACAGATGGGCAAGGACCTCATCCTTCATAAAGCGGCATCCTTTCCTCAAGTATTCGCCTGCGAAAATAGGGATTACGCAGACCGCGGACAGTTAACAGATCCACTTCACAGCCGAGAGTGTCCTTGAGCCTGTGCAATAGGCCGCAGAACTGCTTGGCCCGGTGTGGGGCGTTCTCGTGGAATTCCACTAGCAAATCCACATCGCTCGTGTTCGTTTGAGTTCCACGTGCCAGGGATCCAAACGCATCGAGCCGTTTGACGTCGAAATCACGACACACAGCAATAACAATCGGTTTGATTTCATCAAGTTCCATATCTATACAATAAACTGTAACTGGTTGTTCGGCCAATATTGTTAGGCAAACTCGCGCACGGCGGCCATTCCGGCACTCCTCCACCTTAGTCGCCCCGAGGGAGGTGGACCGTGAAGGTAGTCCCCTTTGCCTCTGAAGACTCCGCTTCAATCCGCCCGCCGTGTGCATGCACGATGCGTTCGGCGATGTAGAGTCCCAGGCCGAGGTTTCCGGTTGGACCATGGGTTGAGGGCTTCTGGGGCGTCGCGCTGAGCTTCATCGGGTTGAAGATCCCTTTCAGACGATTCGCAGGAATGGCGGTGCCACGGTTGTGGATCATGATCTTGACTTCCTTCTCCCCTCCACCAAGCTCTACCCTTAACGTAGTCCCCGGGGCACCGTGCTCGACAGCATTGCCCACCAGATTGGAGAGGGCTTGGCTGATGCGCGCTGCGTCCCACTGACCGATCTGTCCCTCACCCGTATCTACCTCGACCTTCCGCTCGGGGTTTGCAGCTATGATCTCGTTTACCACGTCATGCACAACCTTTTTCAGGTTGATCTCCGTTCGATTGATCGGGATGCCCCCACCGAGGCGGCTCCGCGTGAAGTCTAATAGGTCGCCGACCAGCTGCGTCGCTCGCATCGCGCATTTTTCGATCTCCAATGTGAGGGATCGGTCCATCTCACCTGTTTCGTTCATGCATGAAGCCGACATGACGATCGCCCCCAGCGGATTGCGAAGGTCGTGCCCCAGGATGGCGAGGAACATCTCCTTCGCGCTCTCGACATTTTCGATGAACTCGGCTACGGCTTCCGCGAGCGATTGATCAACAGCCTCGTTGAAGCGCGTCAAGTCCGCGATGTCGGCGGTTTTCAGCTCACCGCACTCCCGCGTCCACAGCCGGAGAACACTGGCCCGGAGGGCACGGTACTCAGCCACAGTCTGCACTATGGTAAACCCACAGTCGGCCCGTTCCGACCCGTGCTCTTCGGCTGCCGTCAACCCGGATTCGTCGCCATCCGGCGCGTGGCCTTTCGACTTCTCCGACTGCTGGTACTCGCTTTGGTAAGCCTTCAGATCCGCGGCGATCTCCGTAAGAACCTCGTTCGCGTGATCCCGAAGAGCCTCCTCGTCCATGGTGTTGCTAGCCGGCG
>SLNM01000070.1 GCA_007133055.1 Lentisphaeria bacterium | reverse complement strand
ATGTACCGGCAGGCCGACATTCCAGAGCCGGTGATCGGCGATTGGCGCGATTCCGAGAACTGCCCGGCGGCATTTCTGCGCGGGCAGCAGGAGCAGCATTACGATCTGCTCTCGCCCGAAGTCATTCGCGAGGCGCGGGCGGCCTACTATGGCTTGATCACTCAAATCGACTATAACCTCGGACGCGTCCTGTCCGCTTTGCAGGATCGCGATCTCCTGCGCAACACCATGATCGTCTTCACCTCCGACCATGGCGAAATGCTGGGCGACCATCGGGCCGGGGGCAAGGGAATGTATCATGATCCGTCCGCCCGCCTGCCGATGATCCTCCGCCCGCCCCGAACATGGGACGCCATGAAACGCGGGGAAACCTGCTCGGCCCTGACCTCACTGGCGGATGTCCGCCCCACTTTGGTCGCCGCCGCCGGCGGGCGGTCGGGGAAGGAAGTCGACGGCTGCAATCTCGTGGATATGGCGCATGGCAATGCGCAACCGAGATCATGCCTCGAAGGGGTGATGGGACATTTGGAGATACCGAATTACTTGGCTGTCCTCGATCAACGCTGGAAATATATCTACTATCCGGAAGGAGCGGTCGAGCAATTGTTCGACATGCAGGAGGACCCGTTCGAGACACATGACCTGGGACAATGTCCGAAAAGTGAAAGTCAAAGACTGACCATGCGGAATCTCCTGGAAGAACGGCTGGCCCGGCGCAATTCGCCGCATCTGAAAGATGGTCGATTGCCGATCCTGCCTTTGCGCGGCGACACAGTGGCCGAGCGGCGGGCATCGCGCTGGCCAGGCCTGCACACTGATGAATTGGACTATGATGTGAGACATTGAGAATAGAGTCATGACATCCGATAGTTTGTTTGATCTGGCCCGAGTGCCGTTCAGTCGGCATGGTTCTTATTTGGCAATTTCCCGACTGCCGGCGCACAACGAGCGGCCGGCCGGGTTGTACCTGCGCTTTATCCGCGGCTCCCAGCCAACGGTATTGCTGCGGCTCGAGCCTTGCTGGCAGGGACAGCCGGCCGCCTGCCAAGAAGCCGCGTCTCCGGAGTCGCTCTCTTTAGTTCATCCGGCCGGTCAATTGGAATTCTGCCTGACTCCCGACAACCGCCTGCGAATTCGCGGGCGCGGTCTCGGGATAAGACTGCTGCATGATTTTGGGCCGCATAAATTCGCCGTGCCGGCTCCGGACGGCAAATGGCGGCTCTACTGCGGAACCGTCAAGCTGATGCTCGAATCACTGTGCGGGAAGCTGAAGGTCGACGCACCCTGGGAACCTGTGCGACTGGGCAACTCGCCGCATCAGCGCAGCCGCTATCTGGATATCCACTGCCAGCCCGATTCCGAGGCAGGCTGTGAGATGATCCTGTCCTATCACGAAGGTGAATACGTGCCGCCGAAGGAAAGAACAACCTTCGAACAGGCGGTGGAGACCAATCGCCGAGAGTTCGCCCAATGGCTCGGGAACACGGCCGCCGTGCCCGACCAGTACGCTGAAGCACGGCGGTTGGCCGCCTACGTCACCTGGTCGGCCTGCGTGCCGGCCCAGGGCAATTTCGACCATCCGGCCATGCTGATGAGCAAGAACCATATGGTCAAGGTCTGGAACTGGGACAATTGCTTCAATGCCTGGGCCTCGATGCACCGCGACCCGGCCGCCGCATGGCGACAGTTTATGCTGCACTTGAGATGGCAAAACCCGTTCGGTGCCATGGGTGACGGGATCACTGAAAACGAAATCGAATGGCAGCATACCAAACCGCCGGTGCATGGCTGGATACTGTCGAAGCTCAGACAGATCGGATCCGGGATCGAGCGCCGCAAACTGGCCGAGGTCTATCCGCTCCTGATTCGCTGGACCAGATGGTGGCAGCGTTGCCGCGACGACGATGGCGACGGGCTTGTCCAATGCCTGCACGGCAACGATACCGGCTGGGACAACGCCACGCTTTTCGATGTCGGAATGCCGGTCGAATCACCCGACCTCAATGCGCTGCTGATCTTGCAGATGGAAGAGCTGGCCGAGCTGGCGCAAATACTGGGAAAACCCGCCGCCGCCAAACAGTGGCGCCGGGAGGCGCGACGCCTGTTGCACCGTCTGCTCGACCATTCATGGAACGGCAGGCAATTTCTCGCGCCGGTCAGCGGCAGCCATCGAACCGCCGCCCAGGGCGACTGTCTGCTGGCCAGAATACCGATTGTTCTTGGGCAAAGACTGCCGCGGGAAGTCAGAGAAAGACTGCTGCAAGACTTGCGCGAGCCGGGAAGGTTTCTGGTCGAGCACGGCTTGACTACCGAGTCGCGACGTAGCCCGTTGTTCCTGGAGAACGGCTATTGGCGCGGTGCGGTCTGGGCGCCGCCCATGATGATGATCGTCGACGGCCTGCGCGATTGCGGCGAGCATGAGTTCGCCGACGATTTATGCCGAAGATTTTGCGACAATTGCGCTCGGCACGGATTTGCCGAAAACTTCGACGGCAGCTCAGGCGAGGCCTGCTGTGATCCGGCCTACACCTGGACCGCCAGCAGCTTCCTGATCATGGCCCATTCTCTCATGAACAGCCAGGAGTAGCAATTCCTTTTTTGGGAAAAGACGAACTTGTTCGTTTTCTCATTATCCAGCAATATATTAGAAAAAATATGCACTGATTGCGTTAAACAAAAAGGCCGAACCTTTGGGATTAAGTTGAAAGAACAAATGACCAAACACAATCTACCTTCATGCCTGGAAGCCTATGCCGGGGATCAGAATGCGCAGTCGCTGGCAATCGCCAAAGCATGGTTCCGCGAAGCAAGATACGGCCTGTTTCTGCACTACGGCCTGTATTCTTTGCTCGGACGCCATGAATGGGTGCAGCACAGGGAAGCCATCCGGCCCGGCGACTATGCGCAATTGGCGCATCATTTCTCGGCCCATCGTTTCGATGCCAGTGAAATCGCCGACTTTGCGCTGGCCTGTGGCATGAAATATATCAATATCACCACGCGCCATCATGACGGCTT
>SLNM01000139.1 GCA_007133055.1 Lentisphaeria bacterium | reverse complement strand
GTGCCCTGCGGCTGCCGGCTATAGTTATTGCCCTTGCCGACTGCCTGATTTAAAGGCTGGCTGCCCCACTTCCTTATTTCCTTATAAGCTTTAATGGCATCAAACTTCTTTTTGGAAGAGATAGTGATAATACTCCTTTCGCCTGAATAAAATCGCTGCAAATTTTATTAACGAGCTTATTTTGATTATCGGCGAGTCGGTTTTTTAATAAAGGTAAAAGCACGCTCTTATGAATCATGTATATTAGCATATCTCACTACAAGTTAATCTGCTTGCCGGAGATTAGACAGAAGTTCAGCCCTTTCACCGGCCCGGGTTTTCAGTGATCCGGTATAGATCTTTACGGCGGTCCTTAAGCTGAGTGACCGTACCGGTGGTGCGATGCCGGCGCAGGATTTCCAAGTCCACGTCCCCGATAACTATGGTTTCGATGTTGGCATTGCACTCACCGACAATCCCATCGCGGTGGAAGGTAAAGTCGGAGGGTGAAAAAATACCTGACTGGGCGTACATGGTATCGCTGCGGGGCACGTGGGTCAGGTTGCCCACGGTGCCGGAAATAACCGTGTATATTTCGTTTTCTATAGCCCGGGCCTGGGCGCAGTAGCGCACGCGCAGGTAACCCTGGCGGTCGTCGGTACAGAAGGGGGTAAAGATAATGCGCGCACCCTGATCAGTAGCCATGCGGGCAAGTTCAGGAAACTGGATATCGTAGCAGATCAGGATCGCTATCTTGCCGCAATCTGTGTCGAATACTTTTAATTCCTCGCCGGGCTGGATGGCCCACCAGGTCCGCTCATCGGGGGTGATATGCAGCTTATACTGGCTTTCGATAGTCCCGTCGCGACGGAAAAGATAGCTCACGTTATAGAGCAGTTCGTCTTCCTCAACAAAGTGGGAGCCGCCGATAATGTTAATGTTATACCTTACCGCCATTTCGCTGAAGTGCTCGAGATACTGCTCGGTATATTCAGCGATGCGGCGCACCTGCTGGCTGGGGTTCCTCTCTCCGAGGAAAGAAAGCAGCTGGATGGTAAAGGTTTCGGGAAAAACTACGAAATCCGATTCGTCCAGGGAGGCCACATCGACAAAATACTCGCACTGGCGGGCAAACTCGTGGAAGGTGTCAATTTTTTTCAGCATATACTGCACGGTACAAATCCTAACCGGGAAAGCGCGCAGGTAAAGGCGCTTTGACCTGGGCAGGTAGTCCACGTTGCTCCACTCTAGCAGAACTGCATACTTATGGGAAGCCCTGTCATCCTGGAGGTAATTGGGGTTAACCCATTTCAGTTTGAACCCGTTTAGAAGCTGAAAACTTAAAACAGGATCATAGATTATCTGCTGGATAACCTGCTGCACGTACTCGGAGGCACTCATCTGGTCGGCATAATTGTGATAGTTGGGAATACGGCCACCGACGAGAAAGCTTTTTAAGTTAAGGCGCGGAACCAACTCTTTGCGCTTTTCATAGAGACGGGTGCCCACGTGCAGGCGGCGATACTCGGGGTGAACCATGATGGCAATTCCGTAAAGGTGCATGCCATCAGGGTCATGGTTGGTAATGTATCCTTTATCGGTAATGTCATCAAAAGTGTGACGGTCTTCATACTCGTTAAAATCAACAATCAGCGTGGATGAAGCCCCGATTATTTCCCCATCAAACTCAACACAATGCTGCCCCTCGGGGAAGATTTCTATGTGACTCTTCAAATGGGCCCTGGTCCAGGGATCCATGTTCGGGAAGCAGATCTTGCTCAGTTCGACGATATGGTCGATATCCTTTTCTTCCACGTTGCGGATGATTATTTTCTTTTCCATTTTTGACAGATCAATTTGGTCGGACATTTAATAACTACCTCCAGATGTTAACAGGTGTTTAGCGCCAGTTTAAAAATGCATGGCCAGGCTAGTTGTCTTTCGGGCCGGATGGGTAAACCGGCCCCGGGTTATATTCAACGCTGGGCCGGGCACTGCGCGGCTGCGGGAACATACTCATCAAGCTGTAGATTTCGGCGGGCATATCCTTGTTTACATTAATACCCATTGCAGCTAACTGCTTGCAGTCGATCGGGTAATCGTGAGTCCAGGTGCCCTGGGTCAATTTTTCGGCGACCTGGTCGGCCTTTTCGTCGTCCATGTGCTTGGATAGGAAGCATTTTACCGTATCCCTTATCTGGTTGAGTGCCTTGGCGGCTACATCGGCTAAGATTAAAGTCTGATCCTCTATATCTTTCAGCTCTTTTCTGTCAAGCACCTTGATCAGCGAGGCAGCCGGGTACTGGCCAAGCTGGGGGTCGAGCGGGCCGAGCACGGCATTTTCATCCATAACAATTTCATCTGCAGCCAGCGCAATTAAGGTCCCGCCGGACATGGCATAGTATGGCACAAATACGGTTACTTTGCCAGGGTGGCGCAGCAGGGCTTCGGCAATTTGCTCGGAAGCAAGAACCAGACCGCCCGGGGTGTGGAGAACCAGATCGATGGGAGCATCCTTGTCTGTCAGGCGGATTGCCGTTAACACCTGTTCAGAGTCCTCGATGTTTATAAAGCGGGGCAGGGGGATACCGAGCAGGTTTAATGCTTCCTGGCGGTGGATTAAGGTTATAACTCGGCTTTTGCGCTTCTGCTCCAGCTCGGCCATTTTACGGGTGCGGGCCGAGCGCAGCAGCTGCTGCTGCAGGTACGGTGAAAGCGCTGATATGATAATAAAGATCCAGAATATTTGTGACAGGTTTTCCATTTAAACGACACTCCTTTGTGCTTGACAGTTATAGCAGTACATTATACTAACAGTAATCGCGCCAGCATTCCCAGAAGGGGTCGGCGCGGTAATTGCGTTTCGGGCGCATGAATAAAATCATGACCAGTCCAAGGAAAAATCCACCGATATGGGCCCACCAGGCTACCCCGCTAACATCGGCAAAGGCGTAAATAAATTGCAGTAGAATCCAGTAGCCAAGATAGATGGGCACAGGCAGCCAGAAGAAAAAGAATATAAAGGGCGGGATAATTGTTAAAACACGGGCCCCCGGGAAAAGCAGCAAG
>SLNM01000068.1 GCA_007133055.1 Lentisphaeria bacterium | reverse complement strand
TGGTCGACTCGGATTGGCATTCCGCTTCGCTTCATTGCCCCGCTGTCGCGGTGCCTATATCCCTGTCGGGATGTTGTCGACCTACAAAATTAGCATTTCGCAATTCTCTGCTGGTTTTTCTATATTTGTCCATTTCGGCCGACGTTTACGGCGACGCTTACGGACGACGATTATTCGCCCTGTAGCCACGGGTGTCGGCTCCGGACATCCCTGTCTCGCACCTTCATCCTGTATGTGCCGCCCCCTGCGGGGGCTTCTTTGTTTGTTGGTTTGGGTTGTCCACGGGCTGGCGCCCATGGCTACAGTCCTGCCATCCCCTGCGGGGATTCATGATTCTTCCCGCGCTCATTGACCCCCGCTAACCCAGGTCAAGTTGAATTTCACGTCTTTGAAAGGTAGGCACATCGAGGTTTTCACCGCGAAAGATGGTGGGTGGGGCGGCCGAAAAAATACCCAGTCGCTCCTCCGGAAAGGGGAGTTCCTCCTGGACCGCGCCTTGTTTTCCCGGCTTCGTCCGCTTGTTTCGGTCTTTTCCTGAATGACCGTATTCCCGCTCGGGTATTTCTCTTGTTTCGGGTTGGGTCTCGGTGGCGGTGGTGTGGTCTTTCAAGACTGTTGCCGGCGCCGGCACGTCCGCAGGCTTGAATCGGCAGCAGACCCCGGTGATCTGCACTTCCCCGGCATGGATGGGGCTGGTGTAGGCGCCGACCAGCAGCCGGGTTTGCTCGGGAAAGTGGTGCTGCACCGCCGCCATGCAATGTCGCAGCTCCGCCACCGAAAGATCACTGTTGCTGCCGACGGTGATAATGGCGGCGCTGGTTTGACGAAGATGCTCGCTGCCGCCGAGCAGGGGGCACTTGATGAAAGACTCGACGGCCTGGCGCCAGCGTTCTTCGCCGCTGCCAACCCCGAACCCCAGGTGGCATCTTTCCGGATGTTCACGCAGCAGATTGCGAATCGTGGCGAAATCCGCTTTCAGCAGCCATTCGGCCCAGGCAATGCCCAGGAGTCCGAAGATGGTTTTTGCCAGTATTTGGTCGATTTGCTGAAATGCCTGCCGGGCCGGCACATCGGCGGCCACGGCGGTGAACAGCAGGTCATTGTGGACCACCATCACGGCATCGGTGATGGCGCGCAATTCATCGAGCGCCTCCTCCGCTCGTCTCCGTGGCCAGTTGCCTTCGAAGGAGAAGGGGAAGGTGACCACGAACAGGCTTGGTATGTCCCGGTCCCGGACAATCTTGGCCAGAATTTTTGCTCCGCCGGTGCCGGTGCCCGCTCCCAGCCCGGCCACCACAATCAGCAGACTGGCCTGGTCGAACAGCTCGCGCAGCGATTCCTCGGCGCCGGAAAATATTTTCTCTGCCATCTCCGGATCGCCGCCGCAGCCCTCGTGACAGTTCCACTCCTGTCCGAGCCGAATCGCCGTCACCCCTTCGCGGGCTGGCAGGTCGCGATGATCGGTGTCGGCCACCACAACCTGGTAATTGCCGGTTTCCGAACCGTCCCCCAGTCTGGCGACGATCCGACCGCCCGCGCATCCGAGTCCCAGAACCACTACGCGCCGCCGATTAGCCTGATCGTTGGTTTCCATCAATCTCTCCGTCGTCCGGATCTATTTGCGCAGGCGTTCCGGGACATGAATATTGCTGACCAGAGAGTCAAAAGTCTCCCGTTCCCGGATCAAAGTATGCTCTTTGCCGTTAACCAGGACTTCGGCCGGGCGCAGCCGTCCGTTGTACTGATAGCTCATGACGTAGCCATAGGCGCCGGCGTTGTCGACCACCACCAGGTCGCCGACCGCGCTGTCGGCCGGCAGGCTGCGGTCGCGGGCCCAGTAGTCGGTGTTCTCGCAAATTTGACCGCAGACCCCGATTTTTCGCCGCGGCTCGTCTTCCCGTCCATCGACGTAGATGTGGTGGTAGGCATCGTACATGGCGGGGCGGGCGAGGGTGTTCATGCCGATGTCGGTGCCGAGTATTTCCGTGTAGCTGTGCTTGATCGCATGGATGCGTCCGACAATGAATCCGGCATCGCCGGTGAAATAGCGGGCAGGCTCCATCATCAGGCGCGGCGGTCGCAGTCCGTACTCGGCAACTTTTTTCTGGAAAGTTGACGCGATGCGGGCGGCCGCCGTTTCAATGTTCAGCCCCTCCTCGCCCGGCTTGTAGGGGATGCCGAGGCCGCCGCCGAGGTCAATGAACTCGAAATGAATATCCAGCTCCCGCCCCGTCCGCCCGATCACATCCATAAGCAGCTCGGTGATCAGCGCGAAATACTCCGGATCAGTGACGCAACTGCCGGGCATCATATGGGCGCCGAAACGGGAAATCCCCGCTTCCTTGGCCATCGCATAGGCCTTGGTTACCTGCTCGGGATGAATCCCGAACTTGGCCCGCGGACCGGCGTTGGTGACGAATTCGCCGACATTGCTGCGCCCATAGCCGGGGTTGACCCGGAAGGAGAGAACTTCGGGCTTGCCGAAGCGCAGCAGCCGGGGCAGCAGCGAAATATCGTCCAGATTGAATATCACCCGGCTCTCCAACCCCTGCCTGAGGTCGTCGTCCGAGAGAAAGTTGCCGCTGAACATGACATCCTCGCCGCCCAGCCCCAGCTCCTTGGCCAGGAGGATTTCGTTCACACTGGCCGCGTCAATGCCCGCGCCCTCCTGGCGAAGAATATTACCGACGGCCAAATTATTGCAGGCCTTGATCGCATAGAAAAAACGAAAGTCGTCGTAGTACTTTTTGAAGGCACGCAGAGCGTTCCGGAAATTTTCGCGAATTCTGCGTTCTTCGTAGACGTAGGTCGGGGTGCCGTAGGTTTCGGCGATTTGCTCGGCCGAAACTTGGTCGAAGTAGATTTTTTGATGATCAATGTGCATAGTGCGAACGATAAATCCTTTCACATGAATTAAACAGGCTAGAACCAGCGTTCCCTTGTCAAGAACCGGTCCGGTCCGGCGCCGACGCCGTTGTTACTATAGCTGACAACTGGGAAATTTCCTGTGTCGGCAAACTTTTTCCGTAATCCGTCAGTCATAGGTGCAACGCCTGAAAACAACCAGTCGGAAAACGAGAACGGC
>SLNM01000364.1 GCA_007133055.1 Lentisphaeria bacterium | reverse complement strand
CAGTCACCGGCACGTTCACCACATAGCCCACCTGCGATAAACTTGTAAAACTTACCCCCAGCCCCTGTCCGGCACTGACCGGGCGGGGGATTTTTTATGCCTACGATATCCCCTTCAGTCCAGAAGTTTTTGAGAGTGATTATGTCGGGAAAGCGTTTTCACAAAAACGGTTCCCCGCGAAAAGATTGAAGTGCCCCTTCAGGGCACAAATTTTTCCAAATCCAGCCCCAGGGTTGCGCTGCGCTTAACCCTGGGCTACGATGATGCCGCCCCTTTGGGGCTACCGGCCTTTCCCTTGGCGATCTTGGCGAGCTTCTGTTAAAAATTGCAGCCTTTTCCGGTGGAGACCACCGGCCTCCATGCGTTCGCTGTGCGAACGGAATCTCCGGCGGCCATGCCGCCTTTTTGTGACTTTTTGTGTTTTTCGTGGCTATGATTTTTCCTGGCTATTCACGGAATCAGGCCTGGGCTAAGATGATGCCGCCCCTTTGGGGCTGCCGACCTTCACCGCAGGGCGGCGGCCAGTTCTCTGACCAGTCGGCAGGCGGCGGCCATTGCTTTCTTCTGCGTACCCGCCTCCTGCATGACATTGATCAGGCGACTGCCGACGATTACGCCGTCGGCATGTTCGCCGACCGTGCGGGCCTGCTGTGCAGTCGAGACCCCGAAACCGGCGGCCACCGGCACCGGCGAACCCGTACGAATCCGACTCAGTTGCCGCGCCAGGTCAGCCGGCAGCTTGGTGCGGGCGCCGGTTACCCCGGTAACCGTTATATAGTAAACGAACCCCTGGGCTTGTTCCAAAATCAGGGGCCAGCGCTCCGGCGGCGTGTTAGGTGCCAGCAAAGGAATCTTCGCCAGCCCATGCCTGGCCAGCGCCGGGCGAACCTCCTGGTCCTCTTCCGGCGGCAGGTCGACCACCAGCCATCCGTCCACCCCGCGCTCGGCGGAGTCGGCGGCCAGACGCTCCACCCCGTACTGAAGAATCAGGTTGTAATAGCTGAAAAGGACAAATGGTGTGCGCGGGAAGTCCACCCGCAAATTTCCGATCAAATCCATGATTTGAGGTAGATTAACGCCGGACTTGAGCGCCCTTTCACTGGCCGCCTGGATGGTCGGGCCGTCGGCCATCGGATCGGAGAACGGCACTCCGAATTCCACTAGGTCAGCACCCGAGTCAATCAGGGCAGGCACCAGCTTGCGAGTAAATTTCAGGCTCGGATCTCCGACGCTGACAAATACGATCAACGCCCGGCGCTGCTGCGCCCGGCATTCGGCGAACATTCGGTCAATTCTTTTCACGGCTTGCAATCCTATTAGTTTATCGAAATCCGCGCATAGATTTTTTGTGGGTTTTCGTGTTTCCCGTGGCTATAGTTGCGAACTCTTCGTTTTTTTCGCGATCTTGTATAATAAAACAGAGCATGGCCGAATTCGCATGAATCAATCTGCCTCGCCTGCCCGTGCAATAATCAGCAGCGCGTCCGACTCCTCCGGCCGGTACGGGGAAAAGTCGAGTCCGCCAAAACTTTGCAGCCCGCCAAATCCGACTTCCCGCAACGCCTGGTTCAATTCGCTCTCGGTGTAGGGGTGCAGCCTTGTGCTATGCCATTCTGTGGTCGGCGATGTCTGCGTCCCTGCTCCGTTCCAGTCAAGAGTCAGCAGGTTGAAAACAACGTTCGGTTCTCCCTCGAAAAAATCATAGAAGCGGATAAATTCGCGCCCGTCCCTGCCGCGTGTGACCCCGATCATTCGTTCCCGCCGTTGTAATACTCGCTGATAATTGAGCAGATTCAGAACCAGCACACCGCCCGGCTGCAAGCTCTGGAGAAAGCTTTCGAGCGCCTGTCTCAACTCGTCTTCGTTCAACAGGTGCGGAATCGAGTTGCCCATGCACAATATCAGGTCTCCGCGGAAGCCGCAGATCGGCTTCTGCAAAGGCTGCACCCGCCAGTCGACAGCCAGTCCCAGGCGCTCGCCGTTGACCCTGGCCCGCTCGATCATAGCCGGAGAAAGGTCGGTTCCTACCACTGCAACCCCGACTTCCGCCAGAGCCAGCCCGTAAACACCGGTGCCGCAGGCAGTGTCCGAAGCCGCGGCAACAGAACCAATCCTGTCCATCAACCCTGCAACAAAGCGATGTGCCGACCGAAAGCGCTGCTCGAACTCGAAGACCTGATCATAGTCGGTCGCCACAGGTTGGTAAAAATCATTTGTCGAGTTCATCATCCCGCTGCCTCCATAAATCATCGCCGCCAAATTCAAGGCAGCAGGAACCAAACTGCTGAAAACACTCCCGGCAGAACCATTGGTCGCCGAACTTTTCAGCCGGCATCCTGCCGCAGCGCCGGCACCGCCGCCGTCTGTTCTCCTGCTCCTGATCTCTGGCTTGCTTGCACATCGCCTGGTCTCCCGCTGAGTGGGTATGGAGTTATTTTCAGAACCATGGTAGACCAGCTCAATTCACGATCCTCCGCCGGCGCCAGACTGGCCTTTGATTTACTATACTGCATGACTCGGGGGAAAAAAGTGACGCATGCCAACAAAAAGGCGTCAACACACATGATTGCGGTTGAAAACGTCAGGTCCATTGTAAAATCGGCCAGCTATTCCGGGCCGCAATTTTTCGCAGCCGCCCCCCGGGATTGACCACGTGCGGAAAGCCTGCTTCTTTCAGCAACGGCAGGTCGGCCAGGCTGTCGCCAAAATATGCGGCCTCCTTCAATCCCGCCCTGAACTCCCGGCAAAATGCTTTGGCCAGCGGCACCTTTCCAGGGCCACCGGAATAGGGGGGGACAAAGCCGCCGGTATAAAGTCCATCGATCAGACGCGGGCGCACCGCCAGCAGACGGGGAATGCCCAGATGTTCGGCCAATGGCCGGGCCACCACCGCGTTGGTCGCGGTCAGCAGCGCCAGAGGATGACCACCATCTCTGACAGACTCCACCATCGCCACTGCGTCCCGGTAAAGTTTCGGCTTGGCATAAGCGTCAAAGTGTTGCTGTGCCAAGCCCTCCATCTCGTCCACCGTGCGACCCTGAAACTCGGCCAGTTGGAAAGCCATGAATTCTTCGACGTCCAGCCGATCCT
>SLNM01000198.1 GCA_007133055.1 Lentisphaeria bacterium | reverse complement strand
CCGGAGTACCGCAAGCGCGGCATAGATACTATTCTTTACCTGGACACCTTCAGAAACGGCTTCTCCCACGGGTTCTACAGCAGCGAGATGTCGTGGATTCTGGAGGACAACCGACCCATGGTGCGGGCGTTGGAAAGAATGGGCGCGCAGCCGACCAAGACCTACCGAATTTTCGAGAAGGAATTGTGAGGATGAATGTTTTACTTACTGGCGCCAACGGTTTTGTCGGCAGTCATATTCTTGATCGGCTGCTGCTGGCGGGAATGACCCCGCGCCTTCTTCTGCGCCGGACCAGCGACACCTCGCTGATCGATCATCTGCTCCCGCAGGTCGAAGTCCATTACGGGTCGTTGGAGCGACCGGACTCCCTGCGCGTACCCGTGCGCGGAGCTGATTGCATTATCCATTGCGCGGGTAAAACCAAGTCCACGCACACCCAGGAGTTGCTTCGTGCCAACCAGCAAGGCACAATGCACCTGGTTGAAGCCGGTAACGAAGAGGCGGCGCGGCTCCAACATTTTATCCACATCTCCAGCCTGTCCGTTTCGGGACCGGGTACCGTAGACCAGCCAGTGTCGGAGGACTCGCCGCCCAATCCCCTGTCAAGGTATGGAAAAAGCAAGATGCTGGCCGAGTCGGAGGTGATTAAACGCTGCCGGACAAACTGGACCATACTTCGCCCCGGCCCCGTCTACGGCCCCGGCGACAAGGATATGTACATGACCTTCAAACCATTGAAGCGTGGATTCCTGCCGTTGCTGGGCGGGGGGCGTATGCGCATTGCTCTGGTTTACGCCCCCGACGTGGCGGACGCGGTCATGGCCTGCCTCGGTCGGGCGGAGGTGTTCAAGAAAATTTACCACGTCGCCGCCCCTGAACCGGTTGAGACCGGGCAGCTGCTTCGACTCGCCGCCCGGCTGCTGGAAGTTCAACCGCGGGAAGTTAAGATACCCACCGCCGCTCTCTACCCGGTCTGTCTGTTCCTGGAAGCTATCGCCCGTCTGACCGGCAGGCAGTTGGCTTTGAACCTCGATAAACTACGTGAATTGCGCGCTCCCGGATGGGTCTGCGCAACCAGCAAGCTGGCCCGGGACATCGGCTTCGAAGCCGACACCCCCCTCGAGCGGGGGCTGGCCGAAACATTTGAATGGTATCATAGAAAGGAATGGCTGTAAATGGACTCGCAAATCAAACATCGCAACCATCAGCAGGAGGCAACGGGCAAGACGGAAGGCGGTAGGTTGGCAGGCTATCACCTGGTTGACTTTGCCACTCAAATCTATTTGTTCACGGTTACCTTGCTAATCCTGGGGTTTCGCGGAGTGCCTTTCTGGCTGCCCCTGGCTTTGGCCCACCTGGTCGGCATGGTGGCCGTGCATGCTCTGGTAGTCGCTCACGCCCGCCGGCCGGAGCATCGGGGCTTACGGCTGTTCAGGTTCCTTTACCCGCTGATCCTCTATGTCCCGCTCTACACTGAAACCGGCATTCTTAATCTGATGATTTTTCCCCGCTACCTGGACGCTTCGTTCATGGCCGCCGAACAATGGCTTTTCGGTTTTCAACCGGGCATTGATCTGATGTCATGGATGCCCTGGCTGCCATTGAGCGAGCTGCTTTATTTTGCCTATTTCACCTACTTTTTCCAGGTTACCGTCGGCGGCCTTTATTTGTACTTCACCAACCGGCGGGCCTGCGCCCATTTCGTGGCAATGGTGTCAGTGGTTTTTTACGTCTGCTATCTGTTGTTTATCTTACTGCCGGTGATCGGCCCGCCGAAATTCTGGCTGGATGTGCCGGAGTTTGCAATCGAATCCACAGCCGAGCTGGCTGCGGAATATAATGTGGAGCAGCCGCTGGAGTTCCCGGAAAATGTATCATCCGGACCGTTTTTCCAGGTTATGCTGTTGATCTACAAGGTCGCCGAATATCCCGGGGGCGCCTTTCCCAGCAGCCATGTGGCGGTGGCGCTGGTGGTGCTCTACATGGTAGGCAAATACATACGCAGGCTGTGGTGGCCGATGCTGATTATCACCGTCCTGCTGTCCATCGCCACAGTCTACTGCCGCTATCACTATGCCATCGACGTGTTTGCCGGCATAGCGCTGACCGCCATCCTGATCCCGGTCGTCAACCGCCTGCACCAGCGTTTCCTGGACTGAGTCATACATGCAAACATAGAGCGCAGCGCAATGCCGGCCCGTCATGCTGATGCAGGTATCGAGCCGGCCACCAATGAACCAGGCTAATTTTATTCAGCCTTATGAATACTTTTTTTGATGAATCGCCCGTTCACATCAAATCATGACTGATTTGCCTACACGATTACTGCGCCAAGCTCTGGCCAGCAAAAAACATGTTTGAACGCTATCCCTTCGAAGGCACAGTCATTCCGCCGGAGCTGCTGACTGAAGAAGGACGGGCTCTCTCGTTATGGGGTGACGCGGGCTGGGGCTGTATGGTACGCGAAGACAAGTATCAGACTGGCCGGTTTCGCGATGAACTGGTTGGTGGTTGCCTGCAAATGTTTGCCGCCTGGAGTCCCGACCCCAGGCCGACTTGGATGACATGCGTGCCATCGCTTACCCACCCCGAGCTTGTGCCGGATTTTGCCAGGCGGCTGTCTGCCGCTCTGGACCTGCCGTTTTCTCCATGCGTAAGCAAGATTTGCCAGAACAAACCGCAAAAGCATATGCAAAACAGCTTTCAGCAGGCTAAAAATCTGGATGGCGTACTTGCCGTCGAACCAGGCGAGACCCTCGAAGGTCCCGTTTTGCTTTTGGATGACATGGTAGATTCAAGATGGACTTTCACCGTCGCCGGAGCATTGTTGCGGCTGGCCGGCTGCCCTGCGGTTCTGCCATTAGCTCTAGCCTTGAACTCGCCGCGCATCGACTGAGGACTGCACAATGACGATACAACAGATTACCGACAACGCGAAAGCCATCCTTCTTCTCTGCGGACACTTCGGGTCACCTGAAGAGACCGAGGCATCCCCGCTAAACATACGGGAATACAATGAAGTCACGGCTTGGCTAGCCCATAAGGGCTGGTGGCCGGCAGACTTGCTTTGCGAAGAGAACCAGAAGGCACT
>SLNM01000189.1 GCA_007133055.1 Lentisphaeria bacterium | reverse complement strand
TTCGCGCCGGTGAATTTGGCGTTTGATGGTTTCCCGTTTGTCGTGCTTGCTCTTGCCGCGCCCCAGCCCCAGCTCGACTTTGATATGCTGGCCCTTCAGGTAAACGGCCAGGGGCGCCACGGTCAGTCCCTTGGCCTCGGTCGCCTGCTTGAGGCGGCGAATTTCGCGCTTGTGCAGCAGCAGCCGACGCGGGCGTCTGACTTCATGGTTGAACCGGTTTCCCTGCTTGTAGTGAGCGATGTGAACGTTGCACAGCCACAGCTCGCCATCCTGCACCTTGGCGTAGCCCTCAGTCAGATTGAGATTGTGGGCGCGGCATGACTTGACTTCGGTGCCGAGCAACTGGATGCCGGCCTCGAATTTCTCCAGGATTTCGTAGTCGTGGAAGGCTTTCTTGTTGCGAGCCAGGTTCATGGGAAGTCAATCATCGCTTTGATCACACCGTTGGCATAATTCTCCACCTGTCGGAAGGCGGTCTGACATTGTTCCAGGCGATAGTGGTCGGTGGCCATGAATTCGGGGTTGATTTTTTGTTCGGCGATCATGCTGATTGCCAGTTCGGCGCATTGGTTTTGGCGGCGCACATGCTGCAGGCAGATTTCCCGGCGACGAGCCAGGTCGGCGACGAAAGAATATCGTTCGAACTCGGGGATGCCGACAATCATCAGTCTGCCGCCGGGCTTAAGCAGCCTGACGGCCTGGTCCAGAGCCTTCTGCTGGCCGCAGCATTCGAATACGGCATCCAGCAGCAGTGGTTCGCGGCGAGCCACCTCCTCGACCAAGTTGACCTTCTCCGGATTGCCGACCCAGTCGGCGCCGTGGTCGGCGGCCACCCGGCAGCGGTAGTCGAGGATGTCCGCGCCGTAGATTTTTTGGGCGCCGGCCTGGCGGGCGCAGAGCATTACGGACAACCCGATCGGGCCCAGCCCCAGGATGCCGATGCGAGCATTGTCCATGTTGACCGATTGTTTCACTGCATACATTCCGATCGCCAGCGGCTCGGCCAGAGTGGCGGCGGCGAAGTTCATGGACTCGGGGATTGGCAGGCAGCATTCCTCGGGCATCACAATGAACTCGCTCAGACAGCCCGGCAATTGTCCGGGGCAGCCGAGGAATCGCAGGTTTCGGCAGGTGTTCCGGCGGCCCGCGCGGCACTGGTCGCACTGGTGGCAGACCACCGCTGGTTCGATGGCCACACGGTCGCCTGTTCTGACCCGGCGGACAGCCGGGCCGGTTTGCTCGACCACGGCCGCCGCTTCATGTCCGACGGTGAAGGGGTATTCGACCACCTGGCCGCCAATGCGCCCGGTAGTGTAGTAGTGGACATCGGAGCCGCAGACCCCGACAGTCTTCAGGCGCAGCAATACCTCGTGGGGGGAGGTGATGTTCGGAGAGGGTAAGTTGCGGATTTCAATTTCACGCAAGGCGGTTAGAACGGCTGCTTTCATGATTGGTTCTCGAAGTAGGCGGCACTGACATCCGGGCTCTCGGAAACCGTCACCCTGACCACGTTGACGGGGGTATCGGCAAATTCCTCGCGGATTTTGCAAAATAAATGGCGGGCCAGATTTTCACTGCTGGGATTAAGCCGGTCAAAAGGTTGGAGATCATTGATAAGGCGATGGTCCAGCTCGCTGGTCACAGAGTGAATTCGACGTTTGATCTCACGAAAGTCCATGCACAGGCCCAGCTCGTCAAGCTGTTCGCCGCGCAGACAAACCGCGGCCTGCCAGTTGTGTCCGTGAATGTGGCGGCAATCCCCCGGATAGCCTTTCAGGCTATGGGCGGCGGAAAAAGTAGTATTGACGGTAAGTTCAAACATGGTATGCGTTGCGCCGCTGGCGCGGGGCTGCCCCGGATTAATTCGCTGTGTCATTTCCGGAGTCATGCAGTCATGAAGACACGGAGTCAATGGGTATTCGGTTCTCGAGAACGGCGAAGTTCAGGCTTTTTGTACCCGATTATCGCGAATACAGGCGGTGCATACCCGCATTCTTCTGACCCCGCCATTGGCCAGGCGCGCCCGCACTCTTTGCAGGTTGGGGCTGAAGGTGCGTTTGACATTTTTTACCACGTGCATGCCAATCCCGCCTTTCTTCTTGGCCAGGCCGCGCCTGGTAATCGAGCCGCCGACGGTCTTTCTCTTGCCGCATATTTCGCAAACGGAACTCATGATTTGTCATCCCTTGATAAATGTTTTGCCTCGTCTGCAAGGCACCGTAGATTATACAATATGTTCATGGCTAAACAAAGCCATGGTGGGTTGGCCGGGACTCGAACCCGGGACCCACGGCTTAAAAGGCCGTTGCTCTGCCGACTGAGCTACCAACCCGGAGATTCCTAGCCTGAATAATTCATGAGCCATCTGTTGCGAGTCGCCATTGCACGCAATCTCAACAGCTTGCAACCGACGCCGATCATTGCCGTGCGTCCAGTACGCCGCGACCGGCTTACGGCCGCAAGCTGTTGATCTCACACGCACTGGCGCCTCTCGCTACGAAGTTCATGAATTAATCAGGCTAGTGGTTGACTTGTTCCGGTCAAAGGTTCTTACCATACTGGCTGAATACGGTTTCGCAAGTTTGGATTGGCGGCTCACCTCCGGGGCGTTGTCGCCGGAGCGAAGAAGTCCTTGAGCAGACCCTCGAGTTTTCTTGTGGAGTATGGTTTTTGGATGAATCCTGCCAGTCCCTGTCGGGCGAAGCGCTCGGCGACATTCTCTTTGTTATATCCGCTGGCCACTATTGCCTGGACTTGCGGATTGATTTTGCGCATCTCATCGAAGGCCTGCCGTCCATCCAGTCTGGGCATGGTCAGATCAAGCAGCACCAGATCGATTTGACTGGCTTTCTGCCGGTATATATCGACAGCCTCCAGGCCGTCGGCCGCGATCAGCACCTGAAATCCGAGCCGTTCAAGTATGTGCCGGCTGAGCAGGCGTACACTTTCATCGTCCTCGGCCAGAAGGATGGTTCCTTCGCCACGCCATGCGTCTCTGTTTCTGGTTTGATAGGGGGCCGGCCTTTCTCCGACATCGTCGACTCCGAGGGCAGGGAGGAAAACCTGTATGCTAGTGCCCCGGCCGAGTTCGCTGTAAACCTTGAGGGCACCCTGGTGGGCGCGGACAATGCCAGCGACCACAGCCAGTCCCAGGCCGCGGCCGGTAAACTTGGTGGTGAAGAACGGCTCGAACATCCTTTGCCGGGTTGCCGGATCAATGCCGCAGCCATTGTCCGCGACTTCTAGTCTCAAGTACGATCCGGCCGGCAGTAGGTTGCTCATCTCCGTCTGTCGCAGGTACTCGTCGTCGCAGTACACATTTTCAAGCCTAAGATGAATGGTTCCCTCGTGATCGCCGATCGCCTCCGAGGCGTTGATGACCAGGTTCATTGCCACCTGCTGAATCTGGCTGGGATCGGCCATCACCATCGACGGAGCCTGGGGCAGGTGCAGGCTGAGTGTTGATTTTTTGGAGACCGCGCTTTCGAGCAGGCTGCGAATATCCCGGATCATCATGCTCAGGTCGGTCGGTTCGACAGTAAACGTGCCTTGCCCGGCATAGGCCAGCATTTGCCGGCACAAATCAGCGGCTCGGTAGCAGGAGCTGATGATAACCTCCATGCTTTTTCGAGTGTCCGACGGAGGCAGGGAATCCTCCTTGATCATCTCGGCGTTACCCAGTATCGCCATCAGAATATTGTTGAAATCATGGGCGATGCCACCAGCCAGCACTCCCAGGCTTTCAAGCCGCTGGGTTTGCTGTGTTTGCTGCTCGCTGCGCATTCTTTCCTGTTCGGCCCGCCGCCGGCTTTCGGCATTGGCCATCAGGCTGGCCAGAAGAGTCAGCAAATCCACCTCCTCCTCGTTCCAAACGCGCAACTGCCGAACCGCATCGAAACCGACGAAGCCAATGCATTGATCACCCAGCATCATCGGTACGGTCATCAAGGTTTTTATATCCCCAGCTTCGAGGATGGTTCGGAGCGGTTTGTTTTCGGGCAGGTTGTCGGTACGCGGGATATGGTAGATGGCGCTGTCGCGATGGGCCGCCACTTGATCGGGGACAATCGACAGCGGGAGGTTTTGCAGATTGTCCATTTGCGGGGCGATCGACGGGGCGCACCACTCATGGATGTTGGTCATGGTTTCGAGCTTGAAATCGTAATGGAAAATGTAGGCGCGGTCGACCTGGGCGAAAGTGCCGAATTCAGCCAGGCTACGGTCGAACATAGCATCGATCTGCTTGATCGGGACATTGATGAAATCCTGGGCCATAAGCATGATCAGCCGCTGCATTTCGGCCAGGCGGCGGATTTTTTGCTCCTGCTGCTTTTGTTCGGTGATGTCTCGCAGCACCAGAGCCAGATGGTTTGGTTCAGGGATGTACACCGTAGCCTCGAAATACCGCTGGAATGCCTGGCTGAAGTACTCCTGGTGAGCTGGCCGACCGCTCTCGGTCACCGACCGGAAGATGTCCAGCAGGCGGTGTTCGCTGGCAGGCATGGCCTGCCGAAAGGTTTGACCGCGCAGGCTGTCCGCCTTCATGCCGGTGGTCTTTTCCAGAGCCGGATTGTATTCGATGAGGCGATAGTCGAGAGGTTCCTTGGTTTTGGTGTCAAAGACCGTTTTGTAGAGGGCAACCCCGGAGAGCATATTATCGAACAGTCCCTGATATCTTTCCTGGTTTCTGCGCAGAGCCTGTGTGCGTTCTCTGAGCAGGGCGGGTATGCGCAGCAACGCCCGCTCGCGGGCGGCTTGTTCGCAAAGATGCACCAAATACTCGGGTCTGAAAGGTTTGTGGGCGTAGGCGGCGGCACCCAGCCGCATCCATTCCAGCACCAGCTCGGGGCGTGAGTCGCCGCTGATCATGATGCAGACGGAATCCGCCGAGTGCCGGCGAAATTTACGCAGCAGCAGATGCCCCGGGCGGTCGGGAAGAATATAATCAATAATTACTATTTCCGGGTTGCTCGCGTAGAATTTTTCTTCGCCCTCGCCGGCGTTCAGCGCCACCTCTGTCTGGTAGCCGCGCTCGGAAAAGGTGCGCTCCAGCAGGCAGGCAGTGGCTTCATCGTCTTCGATAATCAGAACATGGGACAAAGAGGTTGGCCGAGGCTCGGCGGCGAGGAGCTTGCCGACGGTGTCCTTAAACAACGGTTCGGCGACGGGATAGCCAAGGAAGGCGTTGGCGCCCAAATCAGCGCTGAGGCGTTCCGCCTCGTGGCTGTGATATGTTGCAGAGACCACCAGAATCGGAACCTGATTGAATGGCTTGTACTCGGTCGAGCGCATGAGCCGGCACAGATGCCAGCCGTCCAGCCCCGGCATGAAAAGGCCGGTGACAATCAAATCAGGAGGCGCCTGCGGATTGAGTCTGGAGATGGCCTGTTCGACCCCGGTAAAAGCTTGCACACGCAGTCCAGTCGCCTCGAGAAGTGCGGCCAGTTGCCGGCGCTTGCCTACTTCCTTGTCGACCAAAATGGCGGACAAGGGTTTGGCTTTTCCTGATGACTGATTCAAGTCGAGGACTCCTTTTCGAGCTTGTAAAACGACTAATGGCATTTAACTTAACGTGAGAAATCAAAAAGTCTATGATTGCAGGAATTCGGATATAACCCTATTATGAAAGATCGATATGATGCGATTGTGGCAGGCGGAGGTCTGGCCGGCTTGACCGCCGCCAACCGCCTGGCCGACAACGGTTGCTCGGTGCTGCTTGCCGAGCAGCATTCGCAGCTTGGCGGCCTGGCCACTTTTTTCAAGCGGAAAAGCCATGTCCTGGATGTTTCCCTGCACGGGTTTCCCATCGGCATGAAGAAAAGCTTTCGCAAATATTGGGGGCGCGAGTTTTCCGAACGGGTGGTGCAGGTGTGTTCGATTCGTTTCGACAACCCTCAGTTTCAGTTGCGGACCAGCTTTGACAAGTCGGACTTTGTACGTTTGCTGCATGACCGGTTCGGAATTGAGCAGACCACCGTGGACTCCTTCTTCGCGGCTTTGTCAAAGATGAACTACTACGACGACCAGAAGCAGACGACCGAGCAATTGTTCGAGAGCTTTTTCCCCGGTCGGAGTGATGTCTGGCGCCTGCTGATGGAGCCGATCACCTACGCCAATGGCTCCACTTTGCAGGAACCGGCAATCAGCTATGGCATTGTCTTCGGCAATTTTATGAATCGCGGAGTCTATACTTTCCATGGCGGCACCGACCTGTTGCTGGAGATGATGGAAAACACCTTGCAGGCCAACGGGGTGGACGCGGAGCGCAACTGCCTGGTTGAAAAAATCCTGGTCGAGCGCGGTCGCGTGGTCGGTGCGGTGATCAACGGGCGCGAGATCGGCGCCGGCATGGTCCTGGTCAACGGCAATCTGCCGGGGGCGGCCCGCGATCTGGTTGGCCTGGAACATTTCGAGCCATCCTTCGCCGAGGGCTTGCGCCAGGTGCGACTGAGCAACAGCAGCGCCCAGGTCTATATCGGAATCAAGCCCGGCGAGAAGCTCGACTATATCGGAGACCTGCTTTTCGTCTCCAGCCATCCGGTTTTCGACGCCGAGGCAATATGCAGCAGGCAGATCACCAGCCGCACCTACTCTGTCTATTATCCTTCTTTGCGACCCGGCTCGAACCAGTACACCGTGGTCGCCTCCATGAACAGCCGCCATCAGGACTGGGCCGGACTCGACCGTGCAACCTATCGGGCGGAAAAGCGTCGGATGATTGACAATGCGCTTGACGGGCTGGAGAAATATGTGCCGGAGATTCGGCGCATAACCGATTATACCGAGGCCGCCACTCCCTGCACTTTCAAGCGTTACACGCGACATGACCTGGGCGCCTCCTTCGGCACCAAATTCGAAGGCCTGCATTACAGCATGAACCTGCCCAAACAGGTGGGCGGGCTTTTTCATGCAGGCTCGGTCGGGATTATCATGTCCGGATGGCTGGGCTCGGTTAACTATGGTGTGATGGTGGCCAATGAAATGATGAAATACCAACAGGGATGACCAGAATGATGATGTCAGGAAAAGACTTTGCGGAACCCGATTTCTCCAAAAGCGCCGACGGCCTCGTGGCCGCCATTGCCCAGGACTGGCAGACGGGGGAGGTGTTGATGCTGGCCTGGATGAACCGGCAGTCATGGCGGCGAACTCTTGAGACTGGACATGCCACCTATTGGTCAAGGTCTCGCCGCACGCTGTGGACCAAGGGCGAGAGTTCGGGGAATGTCCAGAAAATCAGGGAAATATATCTGGACTGCGACCTGGACGCAGTGCTTATGAAGGTCGAGCAGGTGGGTGATGCCGCCTGCCACCAAGGCTATCGCTCATGTTTTTATCGACGATTAGCCGAAGACGGTTCCTTGGAAGCCGTCGGCGAGAGAATTTTTGATCCCGGCACGGTTTACAAGTAGGGAATTGCGAAATGTGCGAATCGAGCCAAACGTAGGTCGACTATCCGAGTCGACCAGACTCGATTCGCATGGTCGACTCGGATAGTCGACCTACAAAATTAGCATTTCGCAATTCTCTGAATAACAGCTCAAACGAGGAGTATGACTGATGAAAAAGCCGACACCATGCCCTATGGTTCCCCGCCCGTTCCGGGGGACTGCGCTGGCTGTTCTCGCCATGCTCTGTTTAAGTGCAGTCGCCGCAGTCCGGGCGGCCGACCAGCCGGCGGTCGCCGCATCGGAAGGCCGGGACCTCAAGGTTTATGTGCTGCCTTTGCGGGGTGCCATCGACCAGGGGCTGATGATCCTTTACCGACGCGCCTTTCGCGAGCTGGAAGCGGTACGGCCGGATTTGTTGATCATTGAGATTGACACCCCCGGCGGGAGATTGCTGGAGACCGAGGAGATTATAGCCTGGATGCGGGCGGCCGAGACACCGATTTATGCTTTTGTCAACTATCACGCCCAAAGCGCCGGGGCGATTGTCAGCTTCGGAGCGGACAAGATATTTATGGCGCCGGGCAGCCGCATTGGCAGTGCTCTGCCTGTGATCATGACCCCCGGAGGGGTGGCCGAGATACCGGACAATGTCTACGAGAAAATTCTTTCCGACACCCGCGCCCTGGTTCGCGGTGTGGCGCAGTCCAAGGGACACTGGGAGGAGATTGCGGTGGCCATGGTCGACCCTTCCTACGAGGTCAAGGTGAATGACCGGGTCATTTCCAAGGCGGGTGAGCTGCTCAATCTAACCGCCCAGGAGGCGGTGGAGATAATTCCGCCGCGCCAGCGACCGGTGCTGGCCGAGGCGATCGTCGAAGACATCCCCGCGCTGCTCGAATATCTTGGCATGGCCGAGGCGGAAGTGGTCTACATCGAACAGCAGCCCGCCGAGACCTTGGCCCGCTGGATTATTCTGATCGGTCCGCTGTTGTTTGCTCTGGGTATCCTTGGCATATATATCGAGATGCGCAGTCCCGGCATCGGATTGCCGGGGTTGGCAGGGGCGGTTTGTCTGGCGATATATTTCTTCGGCCATCATGTCGGCGGGCTGGCGGGGATCGAGGATATTGCCCTGATTCTGCTCGGGCTAGTCCTGATTGCGGTGGAGATTTTCGTCATCCCGGGTTTTGGCATAACCGGCTTGCTCGGTCTGGCTTCGATCGCGATTGGCCTGATCATGAGCCTGGTGCCGCGGCTGCCCGCGTTGCCGGATGAGCTGCCGGGGATTTCCACGCCGTCCCTGGTGGACTATCTGCCCATGATCTCAATGCGCCTGATCATGGTGGTGGTGCTGACCGGAATGGGGATGTGGCTGCTCGCGCGGTTGCTGCCGAAAGCTTCCTTCTACGGCAAGCTGGTGCTGCAAAAGACCCTGGACGCCGACACCGGCTATACCTCGGCCGACATTGGTTACCGGGATTACCTGGGGCGAACCGGGGTGGCGATGACCGCGCTCCGACCGTCCGGTACGGCTGTGTTTGACGACCTGCGACTGGATGTGGTCAGCAGCGGCGATATGATCAGCCGGGGAAGCAGGGTTAAAATTATTCAAGTGGAAGGCAATCGAATTATCGTTGAACAGATTGAACCGTCGGAAGAGGAGGGGGGAGCGCAGCCGGTATGAACCTGGGTGGGAAGACATTCTTCGCCATGCTCGCGCTTGCAGCCGCCGCCCTTTGGACCGCCGGCTGCAGGCCGCCGCCGCCGTCGCGGGAGCTGCGCCTGAACCCCGATTCCGAGCCTTTGCCGGCACAGCGATATCAGCGCATTGTTTCTCTGGCACCCAGTCTGACACAGATTCTCCTTGCCCTCGGCATCGAAGACCGGGTGGTTGGGATCACCGACTTCTGCGCTCTCCCCGCCGATGTCGGCGACATACCTCGGGTTGGCGGATATCTGGACCTGAATATGGAGCGGATGGTCGGACTGGAACCCGATTTGATCGTTATGCTGACCGTGGAAAGAACCGGGTTGCCGCGTCGGCTCGACCGCCTGGGAATTGACTACCTGATGGTTGACAACCGAACCGTGTCCCAGATTGTCGAGTCGGTGGTTTTGATCGGGAACGTTGTCGGCGCCAGTGAATCCGCAGCCGCATTGACGGCGGCTATGCGGGAAAGCATGGAACGGATCCGGCGTTTGGCGCGGAGCCAGCCGACGCAAAGGGTTCTGGTCTGTGTCGGGCGCGGCCTGGAGGGAGCCTCGGGTGAAATCTATGTGGCCGGCCCAGGCAGTATTTACGATCAGCTTTTGACCATGGCAGGCGGCGAGAACGCGTATCGCGGGAGGCTCGACTATGCAACCCTCGGGCGCGAGAACATTATTCGCCTCAATCCGGAGGTGATCATTGAGCTGGTCGAGACCAACGGTTCCTCTTCTGTTTCACCGGACCAAATCCGGCGGCACTGGCAGGCGCTCGGACAACATGTCAAGGCAGTGCGTTCCGACCGCGTACATATGATTGTCGGGGACCATGTCATGGTGCCCGGGGTGCGCATTCATCACCTGCTCGAGGATTTCGTCCGGGCACTTCACCCCGATTCCCCCGAACAGCCCTGAACGCCATGCCAACACGACCCTTAGAGTTTGATGCGAAGCCAGGTCGGTGGAGGAACTCTGAGATGTCTGAATTGATTCCCAAACATGGAGGGTACCGCAAACTGAGAAGTTTTCAGGTGGCGCAGTTGTGCTATGACGTCACGGTGCGATTCTGTGACAGATATGTCGACCGCTTCAGCAGGACAAAGGATCAGATGGTACAGGCGGCGCGGAGCGGCGTGCAGAATATTGCCGAGGGGTAGCAGGCTTCGGCGACCTCGAAAAAGACCGAACTGAAGCTGACGCAAGTGGCCCGCGCCAGCCTCGAAGAGCTGAAACTGGATTACGAGGATTTTCTGCGGCAACGCAGGCTGAAGCAATGGGGGCGGGGCGATCCGCTGCGGCAGGCTTTGATCGACCGACGGTGCCAAACCGCCGATGATGTAGCGGCATGGATCGTGGACACGGAGAGAAGCAGTGGACTTGGTGGACAGTATGGACAACGTGGACAGGCAGACGCTTTTGCAGCCTTTCCCGCTCTGTCCAGAAAGTCCACTCTGTCCAGCAACGTCTATCCGGAGTTTTCGGCCAACGCAGCGTTGGTTTTGCTTTCGGTTGCCTGTTCCCTTCTCGACCGGCAGGTCGAACGCTTGGCTTGCGATTTTGAGAATGAAGGCGGTTTTACAGAACGGCTTCACCGGGTAAGAAGCCAAAGCCGGAGGATGTCAAGATGACCCCCTTTGCCCCAAAATTCACGACAGAGGAAACAGTCATGCGCAAAATTTTTCATGGTGGATTTTTCCTGAATTAATCAGGCTGCCAACGGGAGTGCTGACATGAGTTGGGAGTATATCTATTTGACGGTCTGGGGGGCGGCCTTCCTGGCCAGTCTTCTTCTGACCGCGCGGTTCCGGCGATGGGGGATGCGAATCGGTTTTCTCGATCACCCGCACCAGGAGCAGCACAAGCGCCATCGGCGGGCGGTTCCCAAGCTGGGCGGTCCGGCGGTTTTTCTTTCCTGGCTGACCGTGGTGGGCGGCGGCCTGCTGGTTGTCTGGATCGGGCGGCACTGGCCTTTTTTCGCGGAGGCGATGGAGCATTGGAGCGGTCTTCGGGCCACGCTCGGGCGTCTGACCATGGTCGCGGCCGGCGGCGCGGCCATGCTGCTGCTGGGATTGCTCGACGACCGGCGGCCGCTGCGACCGGCCGTCAAGTTGCTTGCTCAGGCGCTGATCTGCGGCCTGGTCGCCGCATTCGGAGTGCAGGTTACGGTGTTCATCCCATATCCGCCGATCAATTGGGCGCTGACTTTGGTCTGGATGCTGGTGGTGGTTAATGCGATCAATATTTTTGACAATATGGATGGCATGGCAGGCGGGTGCGCATTCACCGCGTTTTTACTGTTCTTTCTGATTGCTTCCTTGCAGGGGCAGTATTTTGTCGCCCTGCTCAGCGGCACTCTTGGCGGGGCGATGCTTGGTTTCCTGATATTCAACTGGCCTCCCGCGCGCATTTTCCTGGGAGACTCGGGCAGTCATTTTGTCGGCTACATGCTGGCGGTGACCGGAGCGTTGGTTACCTATTACAGTCCGGTCAGGGGTGGGACGCCCGCTTCGATTCTGATTCCCCTGCTGGTTTTGGCTCTGCCCCTGTTCGATTTGGGGGCGGTTATTCTTCTGCGGCTGCGCCAGGGGGTTCCGATTTATCAGGCTGACAACCAGCATTTGTCGCATCGCTTTGTAATGCTGGGGTTAAGCGGCAAGGGTGCGGCCTGGGTGGTCAATCTGCTGGGACTGGCCATTGGAGCCGGCGCTGTGCCGTTGCTCTGGCTGCCGGGCAGGCTGGCTGTAGTGGTATTCTTGCAGGCGGTCGCCATGCTGGCGCTGGTCAGCATTCTGCATACCGTCAAGGTGCCGTCTCGGGGGGAGCTGTAAGGTCAAGGGGTAATACGTCATTGAAAGGTGGAGATTTCGTGCCGG
>SLNM01000379.1 GCA_007133055.1 Lentisphaeria bacterium | reverse complement strand
CTTGTTGGTAATCCAGATTTCCCTCCAACCAAGTGGAATCGATGAAAAACTGGTCGGTCAGAATAAAAACCGGCACCTGGAACTCATCCGCCATGTCAAAAGCCCGCCGCGTCAGTTCAAATGCCTGTTTGACTGATCCCGGCGCATAGACAAGTCGCGGCAAATCCCCGTGCCCGGCATTAAGAACCAGGTTCAGATCACCCTGCTCAGTCCGGGTCGGCAGGCCGGTTCCCGGCCCCGGGCGCTGCGCTATGTGTATGACGCACGGGGTCTCGGTTATGCCGGCCAAACTGACACCTTCCTGCATCAGGGCGAACCCGCCCCCGGAAGTGCTGACCATGGCGCGGGCTCCCGCATACCATGCCCCCAAACACATGTTGATGCCGCTGATTTCATCCTCGGCCTGGTCTACGACTATGCCAAATTCCGGGGCATGCCTGGCCAGGAAAACCAGGACCGCAGTCGATGGCGACATCGGATAGCCTGCCGCAAAATTAAGTCCGCCGGCCAAGGCGCCGCAGGCCACGGCGGTGCTACCCTCCATGCGCAATGCTTCCCTGGCACCGTCACCGACCTTGATATTACATTCGATCCGATGCTCCTCACACAGACCCTGACCCAGCTTGTAGCCATAATTGAAAGCCTTGACATTCTCATCGCTCTTTTTGTCCTTGAAATAATCCTTGACATAGCTGGTCGCCATATCCTGGTCAACCTGAAAAAAGGCCGATACCACACCGGCAATCGCCACGTTGATGAAAAGCTTGCCGCCCGCCTCCTCCGATATTTCTTTCAGACTGATTTCAATGCCGCTGCCATTTTCCGGGGCATCCTCGATATCGGGATCGAAAAACACCTTGGTCTCGGCCGCGATTCGGTCTGACAGACGCCTGAGACCGCCCGCTTTAAAGGAAAAAACAATCTCAGGATAACGACGAAAAGCACCCTTCCTTGCACCTGACACTCGAATCAGAGAGGTGTTCAATCCTCCTCTAATACGCGACATTATCTCCTTGCTGGCAAACACATGGCAACCGTTTCCCTGCAACACCGCGCAGAGAATCTGTTCGATGGTATTAATGCCCTGCCCCGCTTCACCGGACAACAAGACCGCAATTTCGTTGTTGAACATCTCGGTATCTCCTCAATTGTTGTTTTCGGCCAAAGCGCTTTTCCAGCGACTAAAGAAAGCTCCGGCCAGTGGCGCGGCCGTGCTGCCGCCGGAATCGCCGCGCTCAATCAGAACCGCAATGGCCCACTGCGGGTTGTCCACCGGGCCATAGCCAATAAACCAAGTGTCATTGTATTCCTCCGTTGGCCTCTGCACTTGTGCCGTGCCCGTTTTGCCGGCCAGCGAAACCGCCGGATTGCGAGCCTGCCGGGCGGTGCCCCGGCTGCGATTGACGGCTCTGTACATGCCTTCCCTCAGCAATTCAAGGTTTTCGGCCGAAGCCTGCAACCTGCTTTGCGGGGTGGGCGGGGTACTGCGGCGAACCACTCCGTCAGAGCCAATCTCCTTCTGCACCAAGTATGGCTGATACACGGTTCCACCGTTGGCAATGGCGGCGGTCAGCATAGCCGCCTGCAAAGGGCTCAGAGTGATGCTCCCCTGCCCCATCGACAAATAGGCGGTGTCTATGGCAATCCAGTTTCTCCCCAGCCGACTGCGAGCCCATTCCCGGGAGGGCACCAGCCCGCTGCCGCCAACCGGCGGCAGATCAATCCCAGGACGCACCCCCATCCCGGCCGCCAGCAAGAAAGGCCGTATTCGATCAAGCCCGGTGGCCACTCCGCAATGATTGAAAAATGGGTTGCATGACTGCTCAATTGCATCGACCAGAGTCAGCTCACCATGTCCTGAGCGGTTCCAGCACCTGATCGGTCGCGCCCGCGGAGTCAAACGATAGGCGCCGTCGCAATAATGCACGTCGTCAGGATGCAAATTGCCGGTCTCCAAGGCGCTCAGGGCAATCAATGGTTTGATGATCGAGCCCGGTAAATAGCCGCTGGCCAGCGCTCGGTTGATCAGCGGCCTTCTTGCATCGTCGACCGCCATCTCACTGTACAAACTCTGAGTCAATTGCGACAAGTCATAGGTCGGAGAGGAAGCCATGGCGACAACGCCTCCGCGTCTGACATCAACTACTACAATAGCACCGGTCTTCCCCGCCAGCAAGTTTTCGGCTGTCTTCTGAGCCTCCAGATCGATGGTCAACTGTAAATCCATACCCTCGCGCGAAGGATAGCCCTCCCCGATTTCCCGGTGAACATATCCCAGAGTGTCGACCTGTACAACTTTCATGCCGCCGCTGCCGGCCAGGACATGGTCATAGAACCGCTCCAGACCCTGCCTGCCCCGCAGTTCGAGAGGGGTGTAGGAAAAATCATCGCTCCCAGGTTCGCTCGGCGGCTGAACCCGACCGCAGAAGCCCAAAACATGAGTGGCCACGCCCGGATGAACATAGTGCCGGCGGAAACCGGGAACAATTTCCATGCCGCGTATCTGCTCCGGCAATTCAGCCAGCATGGCCAGATCGGCTTCGTCCAGCCGCGAAAACACCGTCGTCGGCAGCGCCGGGTAAACCCGCAGCCGACGTTCAATATGCGCCCGGTCAAATGGGATTTCACGGTTTAGCAATCGGGCCAGTCTTTCGCCTTGTTCGACAATATGCTCGACCGTACGGTCGCGATGTCCCGGCTGACGCATTTCAGAGACGTGAAAAACCAATTCGTAGGATACTCGATTGTCAACCAGCAACGCGCCGTCGGCGGCATAAATACGACCCCGTATCGGCAGGGTGCGAATTCGCCGTACGCTCTGGCGGGAAGTACGCTCCTCCAAGCTTCCATGCTGAAAAACCTGAACATACCAAAGGCGCAGAACCAAGGCCGCCAGCATCGCCATCAGTACCGCCGCCAAAACTAGCAGCCTAGTCGAAAAATGATTGGCAATGCCCCGCAGCTTTTTCATTCACCCTGTCTCACCCGGTTGATTGGAAAGTAATCCCGGTAATTCCGCCCGAATAGCCACCGCGTCGAGTACCCGGCAAACTACAACCCCGACCACTGCGGTGGCAACACCGCCGCGAAGCGCCACCCACG
>SLNM01000275.1 GCA_007133055.1 Lentisphaeria bacterium | reverse complement strand
GATGGTCAAAAAAAGAGCGGAAGGAATATCGACACCGAGCATCGCGTGCAATCCTGAATCTGACCCAGAGAAAAATTGACATGCTGAGCAAAGAAGGTAAGTTCTTCAAGATGGAAAACATTTTGCCCTTGACCGAACCGGACACCCAGCAGGAAGTCACCCCGTACAAAGTTTACATGTGCGTCGGCTACCTGGAACAGCAGGGCAAGCTCAAGCGCACCCGGGAGGGATTGAGAGTGGGTGGGTAGTCTGCGGCGGCATGCGATTACGGGTAATCGTCAGGCTGGCGAAAAATCCATTGTAGTTTCCAGGGCATGTGCGTGATCGAACATACTATTGAAAGCAAGGCAATCGGTGCGGAGGGGTGGTGACGATGGATCTGCCGATCAACATACAAGACATTCTTTCCGGCAAGGTGATCGAATGGGAACGGCTGGAGTTCAAGGCCGGCTGGAACCCCGAGGCCGTCCTGCACACGCTGTGCGCGTTCGCCAACGACTTTCACAATCTTGGCGGTGGATATGTTATCATCGGGATCGGGGAGAAGGACGGTCGCCCTGTTTTGCCGTCGGCAGGGATCAATGCCGGGGATGTGGACAGGATTCAGAAACAAATCGTGCAGCTTGGCTTCAATGCCATCCAGCCCTACTACCATCCAATTACAGTCCCGGCGGAAATCGACGGGCGAATCGTTCTGGTTTTATGGGCTCTGGGCGGTCAGACCCGCCCTTATAAATGCAAGACATCACTGAGCAAAGGGTGCCGAGACTACGCCTATTACATCCGCAAGGGGTCGGCAACGGTCAAAGCCAGCGGGGCGGATGAGAAAGAGCTACTTTCTCTAGCGGCCACGGTTCCCTTCGATGACCGTTTCAATCAGCAGGCTACCTTGGATGATCTTTCCAAGGAGTTGATTCGGGACTACCTGCGGCGGGTGGACAGCGATCTCGCCGAACAGGTTGACCGTTTGTCGACCGAGGAACTGGGGCGGCGCATGGGCATTGTCGGCGGGCCGGCGGAACGTCCGTTCCCCCTGAATGTCGGGCTGATGATGTTCAACCACGAACCGTGGCGGTTTTTCCCGGTGATGCAGATCGATGTGGTTTGGTTCCCGAAGGAGGGGCCTGGCGGAGATACGTTCACGGAGAAGATTTTCAAGGGGCCACTGGCGCGGATGGCCCGAGAGGCTCTGGACTACATCCGCCGCAATTACATCAGTGAAACAATCATCAAGCATCCCGACCGAGCCGAGGCTACTCGGGTGGAGAATGTGCCGTTCCCCGCCATTGAGGAGGCCGTGGTTAATGCTGTGTACCATCGCGGCTACGATATCCGCGAGCCAATCGAAGTGCGGATCATGCATGATGAAATGGTGGTGATCAGCTATCCGGGGCCGGACCGGTCGGTGAAGCTGAACGACCTGCGCCGGGGGAAAGCCCTGCCACGGCGCTACCGCAATCGACGGATCGGAGAATTTCTCAAAGAGCTGGAGCTTACCGAAGGACGCGGCACCGGCGTGCCCAAGATTATCCGAACGATGAAAGAGAATGGATCGCCTGAGCCGATATTCGAATTCGATGATGACTACAGCTACTTCATGGTACGCCTGCCGGTGCAAGCGCAGGTTTTAAAAAAGATCGAAGCAGAAACAGAACACAGCCAAGTCACCCCGCAAGTCACCCCGCAAGTCACCCCGCAAGTCGCCCCGCAAGTCGCGGCGGTGATTCAAGCATGTGCCGGTGAGGTGACACGAGCCGATCTGCAGAAGGCTCTTGCCCTGAATGACCGAGAACACTTCCGGCGCGAGTACCTTTTCCCCGCTCTTAGTGCCGGCTTCGTCGAAATGACCATCCCGAAGAAGCCCCGCAGCCGAAACCAAAAATACCGATTGACAGCGAAGGGAAAGTCGGTTCTTAGGCAAGCGTTCTTAAAGCAAGTGCGCGACCCTGCATCGAACAATGCCGACAGAGACGAGAAATGAAAAGAATATCGACACCGAGCCTCGCGTGCAATCCTGGACCTGACCCAGAGAAAAATTGACATGCTGAGTAACGAAGGTAAGTTCTTCAAGATGGAAAACATTATGCCCCTGACCGAACCGGACACCCAGCAGGAAGTCACCCCGTACAAGGTTTACATGTGCGTCGGCTACCTGGAACAGCAGGGCAAGCTCAAACGCACCCGGGATGGATTGAGAGCGGGTGGGTGAGCAAACCAGCGATAGAGTTGTAGGCTTTCAAAAAATGTTAGGCTATCTACTTCTGATAAGACTGACGGCAGATAATAGTAATCGGAAACGGTCAAAGAAAAACAAAGAGGCAACAAAGAATGCCAAAAACCCCAAAAACAGCATTTCTCAGTTATCTTCGGGAGAACTCGAGCCCTAGTGGCGGAAAGCCCTCTTCTTATGTTCGTGCTATTGACCTGTTGGAGGATATTCTCGCACGAAAAGTATCCTCGGAATTTCCGTCTGACATCTGGGTGACTAAATCGCCGCAGGAAATTGAAAAGCTATACAAGTTTGTGTTGAAACATCAGCATTTGGGAGAGGATGGAATATTTGCGGGGGAAAAACCTGTTGGGTATTGGCGAGCCGGTTTCATGTCTGCGGCCTTGAAGAGTTATCGAGACTTTCTTTTGGATGATCCAATAACAACAGGGGAAAGCGATATGGGGGTTATTACAATGATCACGAGAGATTTTAAGGAAACCATTGCTCAAACAGCCTACACTTTTCCGTTTCCTCTCATTTCCCGTTTTATCTCCTCGTTGCCCACCAAACCCTTCACCATCCTCACCGGCAATTCCGGAACAGGCAAGACAAAGCTGGCGCAGTTGTTCGCACAGTGGCTGGATGCTTCAGGCACGACGAACTCCGAGACTATCGAAAAATACGCAAACCGCAGATGGTTTAAGCTGAGCTTTAATGACGATGATGTCAAGCCGGAGTTTAGCAAAGAAGGAAATCCTATCGGAGCCATACGCAATGTCATTCTCAGAACTGGGTTTATGTCGCTTGGCTGGCTTGATAATACAGAAGATAGCAGGGCACAAGGTCAGCGCAGGAAGATGCGAGCTTTGAAGAAGGGCGATATGATTATTGCCTAT
>SLNM01000057.1 GCA_007133055.1 Lentisphaeria bacterium | reverse complement strand
GAGGCGTTGCGCAAGCTGGAGACGGCGGGCCGCCGCCGCTAACACCGTCCGAGGCCGGACGGCTCCAGGCCGTTGACTTCATGACCCCCGCCACCACCAGGTTAATTCTTTTGCCATTGTCCTATAAGCTATTACCTTATGCATTGGATGGTTCAGTTCAGAAAAACGGGAAAACTTTAGTTATGAAGAAAAAGACAATCAAGAGTGGTCTGCCCGGTCTTGACCGGCTGCTGCACGGTCTGCTGCCGGGCGACAATGTGGTCCTCAAGGTCGGTTCCATCGAGGACTACCGCCGCTTTGTCGAACCATTTTGTCAGGCTTCCCTTGAACAGCGTATCCCGCTGATTTACTTCCGCTTCGCCCGGCACAAAGCTCTGATTTCGCCCGAAACCGGTGTGGATATTCATGAACTGAAGCCGGAGTCAGGGTTCGAACCGTTCATCAGCCATATTCTGGACATCATCGAGGAAAAAGGCCCAGGGGCAAACTATGTCTTCGACTGTTTGTCGGACCTGGCCGCGGACTGGTACAGTGAAAGAATGCTGGGCAATTTTTTCATGCTGGCCTGCCCTTATCTGTACCAACTGGACACGGTGGCGTACTTTGCTCTGATTCGCGACCGCCATTCGCCGCTGGCGGTGCACGCCATCGCCAACACCGCCCAGGTGGTGCTCGACATCCACCACAACCAGCATAGTGTTTTCGTCCACCCCTTGAAAGTCGAAGGAAGATTCAGCCGGAACATGTACGCCCTGCACCGGTGGCGCCAGGCAAGCGGCGAATTCAAGCCGGTACGCAACAGCGCAACCATGTCCAGAATTCTGGGGGAAAACACCCAAACCTGGCTGGAATTCACAATTCAGCGACCGGATGTGTGGACCGAGTCCATCCTCGCCGCCAAGGCCGCAGTGGCAGGCGACGACAACGACAACCAGGACTGCCGGCAACTGCATGACCGCCTGGTGCGCATGGCACTGACCAGGGAAACGCATTTCGGCGAAATGGTCCGACAATACCTGCCCCTGGCGGAACTGCTGAAAATCATCCGGCGCATGGTCGGCACCGGGCTGATCGGCGGTAAATCACTGGGTATGCTGCTGGCCCGGGCAATCCTTGTACACAACGACGGCAAATGGAAATCAAGGCTGGAGGAGCATGATTCCTTTTTTGTCGGCTCCGACGTTTTCTACACCTTCCTGGTCCTTAACCAATGCTGGTGGCCGCGACGCCGCAGGAAAGGGGAGAAGCTTGACCAGTACCTGCAACGCGCCCAATCGGTGCGGGAGAAAATCATGGCCGGCACATTCCCGAATGATATTATGGAGCAGTTCGAGGAAATGCTCAACTACTTCGGCCAGTCCCCCATCATCGTGCGCTCCAGCAGCCTGCAGGAGGACAACTACGGCAATGCCTTCTCAGGAAAATACGAAAGTGTCTTCTGCGCCAGCCAAGGCTCGCCGCAACAGCGCATGAACGAGTTCCTGAACGCGGTCCGCACCGTCTACGCCAGCGTCATGAGCCAGGAAGCCCTGCTCTACCGACAGAGCCGCGGCCTGCTCGAAAGCGAGGAGCAAATGGCCTTGCTGGTGCAGAGAGTCTCCGGCGGCTTCGAAAATCGCTACTTCTTCCCGGTCCTGGCCGGCACCGGCTTCTCCTTCAACCCCTATGCCTGGGGAACTGGAATCAAGCCGGAGGCGGGCATGCTGCGATTGGTGCTGGGACTGGGCACCCGGGCAGTGGACCGCACCGAGGATGACTACACCCGGTTGGTGGCGCTCAACGCACCATGGCTGAGACCACCGGCCGAGGAACAGGATCACGGAGCATACGCGCAGAAACGAGTGGATGCAGTCGATTTGCAGAAAAATCAGTTCGCCACCATCCCGCTCGCCATGGCCTTGCCGGAACTGTCCGAACCGCTGGCAGATAAGCTGACCTCACCTGACCAGCAAATGACCCGACGCGCGCGAGAGCACGGAGTAACCATGGAAATTCCTCGCATACTCGACTTCGACGGACTGCTGCAAGGCGAGCTGCCAGATTATTTCCGGGAAATCCTGGCCAGTTTGCAGAAGGCCTATCGCCATCCCGTCGACATCGAGTTCACAGTCAACTTCGCGGAGCCGGGGGAGACCCCGCTGATCAACCTCGTGCAATGCCGCCCTTTTCAGGTAAAAACAGACAGAGCGGGGAACTTCGCCAAACCCCCGGAAAACCTGACCGAGTCGCAGGTACTGCTGCGCAGCGCGGGTCCGATCATTGGCCGGGGTATGGCGGCGGAAATCGAGAGGATCATCTATGTTGTCCCCCGTTCCTACTCGAAGCTGAGCGAACAGGACCGATACGCAGTGGCCAGGTTGATCGGTCGACTGACCACTCATTCGTCGCGGCCGGCGCCGACGATCATGCTCGTCGGCCCCGGTCGCTGGGGAACCCGCTCTCCCTCTCTCGGTGTGCCGGTAAACTTTTCGGAAATCAAAAATGTCACGGTGCTGGCAGAAATCGCCG
The DNA here is from genome assembly GCA_007133055.1 of Lentisphaeria bacterium. Classification (GTDB taxonomy): domain Bacteria; phylum Verrucomicrobiota; class Lentisphaeria; order Oligosphaerales; family PUNB01; genus SLNM01. The sequence continues at coordinate 607 of SLNM01000057.1, read as the reverse complement.
CCATGCATGAAGGTTTGATCCCGGACCTCTCCCTGGGAACGCATTTTTTCAACGACATGGTGGAGGCGGACATGCTCTATCTGGCAGTCTTCCCGGAACGGCGCAGCAACCTGGTCAACGAACAGGTATTGCTGTCTCTGCCCAATCAGCTAGGCAAAATACTGCCCCGGGAACAACGCTGGCGGGAAACGATCCTGGTGCTGGACGGCCGACTGCACTCTCCCCCGACAACTCTCCACCTGCACGCCGACCCGGCCTCTCAACAAGCCGTCTGCTGGCAACAGGCTTGAACACAACTGACAAATGGGTGTTTTGCCGCGATCCTGGCCGGAGAGGCAAATAATCGTCCGCCATAAGCCCCTGCCCTCCGTCCTGCCCGCCGCAGCCCTGGCGTGCGATGCGCTTAAGAATAAGTTCCGGAACTTGGGCTAGCCTGATTAATTCATGAACTTCGTAGCGAGAGGTGCCAGTGTGCGTGAGATCAGCAGCTTGCAGCCGTAAGCCGGTCGCGGCGTACTGGACGTACGGCAAAGATCGGCGTCGGCTGCAAGCTGTTGAGATTGCGTGCAATGGCGCCTCGCAGTAGATGGCTCATGAATTATTCAGG
>SLNM01000121.1 GCA_007133055.1 Lentisphaeria bacterium | reverse complement strand
GGACAAACATACTATCAGCCTAAACCGGCTGGAAAAAGTAGGACTCCCTGCTAACTGTAAAACAAATGTCGGTGCGGTGCCGACAGTTAACAAAAGGAGTCCTGAAATGAAAGTTAAGATTGTTTATCCGGAATTCAAGTTGGAAAACAAGTTGTGCGTGGCGTTCGATGTCGGGAAAAGCCATCTGGACAGCTACAGTCCTTTCAGCAACGGTCCATTGCAGATGATCATGAACGACAGAGTGCGGAACAAAAGCAATGCGGTTCGCGGAGCTCTCCTGGAGTATCGGAAGCTGGCCTCCGAGAACGGGCTTGAGGGGGTTCATGTCGTCTGCGAGCCCACTGGCGGCTTCGAGCGAACCCTGCTGCGGATTGCGCACGAGCTTGGAATGACGACGGCCTACGTGAACGGCGAGAGTGTGTCGAAACTTCGGGTGGTGCGCCAGAACGACACCGGCAAGACCGACCAGCTCGACCCCAGGATCATCCATCTGGCCGCGACCCAGGGGCGTCAGCTGCAGGTTCGCGATCTCGGGGACGGCTATGCCGAACTCAGGGAGCTGAACGTCGCCTATGACCAGGTCTGCGACCAGGCAACGGTTCTGAGGAACTGCATCCACGATGCGCTCTATCGTCTCTTCCCGGATCTGAACATGAGCAGGTCCAAGCTCTTCGGCAGTTGCGGCGAGGCTCTCGTGAAGGCATTCGGCGCCGACCCTGTTTCGATCGCGCGATTGAGTCTGCCGGAGTTCACTCGTCGGATGAAGAGCCATGCCCGGAGAGTCCGCACCGACACCTTGAACCGGATTCATTCGGATGCCGCGATCAACGCCAGGCACGTGGTTCCAACCGTCGTCCGCGAGGTGCAGCGCGACCACTTGCGGGATTTGTACGACCGGTGGCGACGACTCGAAGACCGGAAGAAGATGCTCAAGGAGCAGATGGCCGACACTTTCCGGAGCCTGCCCGAGGCAACCAGTCTGACCTTTCCGGGAGTGTCCGACTTCATGATGGCTCGCGTGATCGGCGAGACCGGCCCTCTGTCGGACTATTCCTCCCACCGGCGGCTGCTGCGGATGGCCGGCCTTAACATCCGCCAGAGAACCAGCGGAAAGTACAAAGGCAAAGACATGATCAGCAAGAAGGGACGGGCAAGGCTTCGAAAGATTCTCTACCAGGTCGTGATGCTGTGCCTGATCAAGCCGGGGCGCATCTACAGCATGGAGTATGTAAGGAAAAAGGGCGAGGCAGATGCGTCGCTGCCGGTAATCGTGGCGCTGATGAGGAAATTTCTGCGCGCGGTATTCGGCCTGCACCGATCCGCGAGGGCATTTGACGCCGGCAGGCTCGCCACCTGCGAATCGCAGTTGAAAACCGCATAGGTACAGGGAGTGTCCAACATAAATATTCATTCTAAAAGAACAAACAGATAGTCGCACGCTTTTTTGGGAAGCCTGCCCGGAGACGCTCATCCCGTACATGGATGCGGCCTTCGGGACCGCCAGGAAGCAAACATCCAAGGCGCTTCGGCAGGCCATGCCAACACGACCCATAGAGTTTGATGCGAAGCCAGTATGGACTTCCCGAACTTGGTAAGATCTGTCGGTTGGCATGACTCCCTCTTCGGCGCGGCCTCTGAAAAGGCATCTCATATGAGGACATAGATATAAAAACTTGACAGATTAGCTTGGAGGTAGGTTCGGGACAAAGTTTGGTAAGCACAAAACATGTCCTGTAACCTTCAATTGGACCGGGATAATCATCTCCCAGGATGGAATCAATTTGCGGAAACGGTCGCTTTATAGACTTCGCCAAAGCGGCTCGGCACGTCGGTCTCGACCAGTTCCGGGTGAATGGTTAAGATTTGCGGCTCGGCCGGCAATTCGCCATTGATGCGGGCGAACAGCAGATCGATCAATTCCCGCCCGATGCGGTCGAAACGTTTGTCGATGCTGGCCACCGGCGCGGCATCGCTGAATTGTCGGCTGGGTGATTGCTCCCAGTCGTTGTCATATCCAACAACTGGCAGTTTTCGATTCATTAGCCTGCACATTTCTCCGAGCTGGAAAGCATCATGGTCGGTTACGGCAACCAAGGCGTCGATCGGTATTTTTTCGTTTAGATAGGGCAGGGCATAGCCAACCAGACTGCGGCAGACATAATCGAATTTCTCTTTTTCATTTAGCTTGGGGTCGGTTATAATATTGGGGGTGTGGAGCAAGGGCGTATCTTCTTCCGGGATTCCGGCCTCCCGCATGGTTTGTTCGAAGCCGCGGTCTCTCTCTCGCAGCCATCCCGATTGTTCCGGGAACCGATACAGCCGGAGCGGCCGGCGGCATCCGCGGCGCAAAAGATATTCGGCGATCAGCTTGCCGCCCTCGAAATGGCTGGTGCAAACCCAGTCTCCGGCCGCGTCGGTGCCGACCAGGTCGCTGTGACAGGCCAAGGGAATTTCGGTCTGGCGCAGGGCTTCAATCAGTTGTCGGCTGTTCGCGGTGTTGGCGCAGTCGAAGGGAAGAATCACGCCGAGTGGGTGCAGTCGCTTGATTCGATTCAGGGTAGTCATTGGCTCGACGCTGTTGACCACGCTGCTGAACGCATTAAAGCCGAGGGCTTGAATGCGCGCCATGGCGGCGACATGGGTATAGGTAGGCCAGCCGGGCTGGCGAATAGCTGTCGTCAGATCAATCTCGGCATTGTCGAGAATCGCCACCGTGTGGGCCAGGCGGCCTTGAACGGGCTGGCGAGTCACGTGCCGCAGCCGGGTGCTGTTGCCCTGAATAAGCCCTTCTTCCCGAAGTTCGAAAAGGGCGGCCCGTACCGTGTTGCGGGCCAGTTCCAGGCCGGCGGCCAGGTCCCGCTCCGAAGGCAGCGGTTCACCGCCTTGCAAGATCCCGCTGCCGATCAGCCGCTCGATATCCGAGACCAGTTGCAGGGAGTTCCTGGACTTGAGCTGGTTCCAGGGATAGACCAGTTCGCTTTTGATTGTTTTATTCATGATCGCTTTTTCCGGGTTTTTCGAGTGCCAATTGTGAACCAAAACCTAAAATAGTTGGCCGTGGTTGAATTGCAAGCGGGGCATGGCATGAGCATAGGTCGGACAGGTGCCTGACTCCGTGAAAAAATTGG
>SLNM01000186.1 GCA_007133055.1 Lentisphaeria bacterium | reverse complement strand
GACTAAACGGAGGATGGCCAACGGAAATGCAAACCGCAGAGAGACGGCGAAAGACTCTATGCAGACCTTCGTCGTCTGGGATGGTAATGAGTTTATCATCCTATAAAGCATTTTCGGGCTGTCCGTGTAATGCCTTGAACCGAGAACGGCGGGAGAGCCGTGTACGGGAAATCTGTACGCACGGTTCGACGAGGGCTCCGGGCTAACCCCCGGAGCTACTCTACTGGCTATTAGGTCCGCTGTTTCATACGAAACACAGGCTGACGATTACGGGCGACGATTAAGGTGGACGATGGGGAACGCGCTTTACTCGTAATCCGTTCTCGTCAACCCAGCTTGCCTCCCCCTAATCTTTCGCCCTAATCTCTTCCCTGCTTTCCTGTTTTAATTGAGACACAACTTGGTGTCTTTTGTCCGGACGACGATAGCGGGCGATCAGCCTTCGCATGGCCTTCCGCCTTCGGTACTCCGGCGTGATAAAACGGCTTGGCAGGCGATAGTGGACGAAGATAGTGGCGGACGATAGCATAAGACGAAAGCGGCGGACGACTTATGCGCACAATCCTGATCCGTGATCATCAACTATTGGGGACGGCGGGCCTCCGCCGTTAATCACCGTCCGAGACCGGACGGCTCCAGGCCGTTTTATTTGCGGTTTCAATTGCAGCCCCTGCGTCAACGGCACCTCGCAGTAGATGGCTCATGAATTATTCAGGCTAGGGTGGCTTGGCATCAGATCACGTCGCCGCTTTGAGTGAAGACTAACTGGGTGCGGATGGCGTTTTCGGGCAGGCCACTGATTCGGGCCAGTGCCTGGCGGTAGGTTTGCAGTTGCGGGCTGTAGACTCTGCGTGCTCTGTCGAGATCCGCCTGGCCTGTTATGACCGAGGTTTTGAAATCAATGATTACCGCCGACACGGGCTGAGCATGGCGGTTTTGGCGGAGGACGACACGGTCGAAGCATCCTGAAATCCAGGTGTTTTCCATGAGCAGTTCGAAGCGGCGTTCCCGCCAGACTTCGTAGTTGTCGTTTGTTTGGGGCCTGGTCAGGACTTGTTGAATGGCGGGTCGATTTAGAGCCTGGCGCAGTTGCTCGAGCGCCTGGCGGGCGATTCTTTCCTCAATATCCAGCTCGTTCATGGCATGGGAGTACATTTCCTCGAGGTTCAGGCTTGGCTCGTACCATTCGATTCTTCCGATAAAGGCGTGCAGGGCGGTGCCGAACTGGGCGTAGCGCTCGGTCTTTCGGTCGAACAGCCAGGCGGCCTGGTTGGTTGACAACTCTTCATCGCCGGAGGGGATTTCGCGCTGGTAGCGGCGTCGCCGGGCGGCGGTGTCCTCCGGTGTGGCTATTCTCGGGGTTCTCGTCTTCGGAGCCTGGTCATGGGTCGCAGCGAAGGAGGGTTGCCGGAACCACTCCGGGTCGCCTCGCTGATAGAGTACCCGGGCTGGTTCGCCGTTCATTTCGATTTCACGCCGGGCTTCCGGTTCCAATCCGGATACAATGATCGTGGTGGGCAGAACGGCCTTGCTGCTTGGTCCGGGCTGGCTGCGCAGGACATACAATCCGTGCTTGGCTCGGGTCATAGCCACGTAGAGATTGCATAGCTCTTCGTAGGCGTTTTCGGCGCGTCTGCCGTCCAGCGCCTGGTTCAGCACCGAGTCGGCTCTGGCAACTTCATTGGATGGCAGGTCAAGCACCCATCGCGGCCGACGGTCGGCGGTGTCGTCGCGGGCAATATGCAGGCCGCCGCCGCCGAGGCTGTCGATGGAACTGCGGCGGTCAAGGCATGGCAGCATTACCACATCGAACTGCAAACCCTTGGCCTGGTGAATGGTCATGACTTGCACCGTGTTCATGGTGGCCGCGTCCTCCACCTCGAAACTGTCCAAAAAACTGATGAAATCAGCAACTCGTCCGCCCCCCATGGACTCGAATTGGCGGGCGGCGTCCAGCAACTGCACCAGGCGTTTTCGCTCGAAGGCGGTTAGTTTGTCGGCGACCTTGCCGGCCCAGTTTCGCATCAGAGCTTCAATGCCGTGGTTGGCGAGTTCCTCCAGCAGCTTGACAATCAGGCTGGCCGGCGGTCGGTCGGCCGCCGGCAGCCTGGATTGCCACGGGGTCATGCGCAGATGCTGCCAGGCGAAGCTGTCCCCCGGATGCTCGGCTATCCTAGCCAGGGACACCAGTCCGGCATTGAGCGGAGTATCGAGAATACCGCTTTTGCCGACGAAGTGGACGGGCATTCCGGCATTGCGCAGGAAGTTGGTCAGCTGCCGCCCCTGCTGGTTGGTTCGGACCAGGGCGGCGGTGGACAGGCTCCTTGGCAGCGGCTCGATTTTATTCAGCAGGCACAGAGTTGCCTCCAGCCGCCGCTGCTGCCGGTCGTCCGCCGATTCTCCGGCCTGGTATGGCAGTTCGTAAACCCCGGCGAATCCCGGAGCGTCGGTGCGTGCGGTGTGGTGTTGGAGCCAGACTTGCGCCCACTTTTTTCGAACTTCGGGGTCCAGGTCAATGGCGCGCTCTTCGAAGTTATGGAAAACGGCGTTGACCAAGTCGATTACCGGTTGACTGGAGCGATGCGAACAGGAGAGCGGGCGGGTTTGAATGGCGCTGCCGTATTTGCGGCGCAACCAGTCAAACAGGCCGGGATCGCCGCCGCGCCAGCCGTAGATGGCCTGCTTGACATCGCCGACATAGAAGAAGCTTCGGTTTCCTTCGGTGCTTTGCACCACTTCATCGATCAGGTTCTCGACCGCCTGCCATTGCAAGGTGCTGGTATCCTGGAATTCATCGAGCAGCCAGTGGTCGAACCGGCTGTCCATTCGGTAGTCCAGGTACAGTCGTTCGTCCTGGTCCTGCATCGAGCTGAGCAGCGGGGGGGTGTCGCCGTCCTCGTCAGTGGGATGGCGACCGAGCAGAGAGGCGAGGTCGGGAAAAGTCAGGCGTCCGCTCTGGCGAATGGCCAGCCGATAGGTTTTTTCATAGGCCTGCAAGATATGATGCAGGCCGCGGGTTCGTCGCAATTGCGAATCAAGCATTTGCGCGGTGACAAAGGCGAAAACCCGGTCGGCCGCCGCCGCCGTATTGCCCTCCAGCCTAATCCGGCGGCGGTTGAGATTAAGTT
>SLNM01000267.1 GCA_007133055.1 Lentisphaeria bacterium | reverse complement strand
CTCAGTCTGGGGCTCGGCATACCAGACCGGGTAGAACATATCGCGGTCGGCGGCAGATTGGCGGCTACCGTCGTCGGCTTGCTGCCAGATCATATAGTTTTCCATCCCCTTTCTGCGGGCTTCGCTTACGTGCTGCTGCCTGGCCGTTTCCGGTACGGGCATGGCCCAGCCAACGGCTTGAATGGGGCGGCGTCTGAGCAATGGTTCGGAGAAGGTGCGAAATTCGTGTCTTTCAACCAGCTCCGAGCCTTGGTAGAAGCGCACCAGAGCCTCCAGCTTATGCTCGCGCACGCCCTGAAAGGCGTCGAGGATCAATCGCGCTTCCTTTTCTGCCATCTGCAGGAAGATGTTTTGCCGGTTCTGCCGCTCCTGGCAGTTGAGAGTCAGGGCGGCGAGAACGGTGATCCACAGACCAAGCGCGGTCACGGTCCAAACCTCGAGGCGGTGAAAGGTTTTTGCCCGGCGCAGACGCGGGTTGATTTGTCGTAAATGCAGTCCGCCGGCGGCCAGGGTTACAATCAGAGCCGGCAGCAGAAGGAGCATGATCGCAATCGCCTGCTCGCGAAAGGCGGTCGTCTGTAATTTTGCTCTGCTGTAGCCCAGGCCGATGATCATTCTGGCTTGTCCCTGACGCCGGTCCAGGATCGGGATCATGGCGTGGACATACCGATTCCGCCCTTCCGATTGCGATACGGCGATCTTCGGTCTCCCCTGCTGCAAGCCGGATAGCACTTCCTCCTCATCGGGTAGCGGGCAGAATTCCACATCCCCGTTCGCTTGCTGTTTCGGATGGCTGGCGGGTCCGGGGAACAGTTCGTCCTGGGGACCGAGGACCGCACTCCAAATGTGGCAGCTCCCAGACACGGCGGCATATCGTCGCATTTGCTCATCCAGTCGTCGGTAGTGCGGGGCTTCGGTGTCCAGCGGTTGCCGGCTAATGGAACGGACTGCCTCGAAGTCGATGGTCTCGGCGATCGCCCGGCCTTCGTCGAGGAGCCGTCGATGCATTTGTTGCTCGTTGACTCGCTCCCTCCAGCTCAGTACGGGAAAGAGGGCGGCGACACACAGTGCCGTCACGAGCAGGGGGAGCGCCAGCAGCCAGCCTCGGGGCCATTTGAATTGTTGGTCGCGGCTGTGGTCATTCATGCTTCCTGTCCCTTCTTCTTTCTCATTTTTATCGTCCGCAGCATTGCTTGAATTTTTTACCGCTGCCGCAGGGGCATGGATCGTTGCGTCCGACCTTGGGCACATCCCGTCGCACCGTTCGTGGCCGGGCTGGCTGGGCGGGCATGGGCATGGCGCCCTGGCCGCCGCCGTCGGCGACGGCGCCGACCGGCTGCGGAGCGGCCGCCCGTGATTCCGCTCCGGCGGGAACCTGGAGCCCGGCGAACTGACCGAGGCTGGCATGACTTTCCTGGCGGGGTGCCGCCGCCCGCCTTTGGCTGAGCGCGGTCACCCGTGCGGCCGAGCGGAACATGTTGGTGACAATCAGCTCCTTGACCCGGTCCATCAGCTCGCCGAACATGCCGAATGCCTCCTGTTTATACTCGATCAGCGGGTCTTTCTGGCCGTAGGCACGGAGCTGTACGCCGTAGCGCAGGGCGTCCATTGCGTACAAATGCTCCTGGTAGTTGGTGTCAATGGCGTTTAGCATGATCTGCACTTCCAGCCAGCGGGTGAACTCCTCCGGCTCGATGCGCTCTTTCAGGGTGTAGGCCTGGTCAATGCGGTCGACCACTTTTTTCAGTATGGTTTCGCGGTCGTACTCTTCGTCCGAGCTGCCGCACTCGAGGTCCTGCTCGCCGAAGCGCAGGGGAAAGGTACGGTTGAGCCAGCGCAGAAACTCTTCTCGGTCGAAATGTTCATTCTGGCCGGCGGAGACTTCCGCCTCCTCAAGTTGCTCGGCAACGGCGGTGTAGACAAAGTCGAACAGTTTCTCCCGCGGATTCTCGCAGGTGAGGATTTCCTTGCGCAGTCCATAGACCACCTCGCGCTGCTTGTTCATCACGTCATCGTATTGCAGCGTGCGCTTGCGTACCGAGAAGTGCTGCTCCTCGACCCGTCGCTGGGCGCGCTCGATGGAGCGGTTGAGCATGGGATGCGACAGCTCCTCGCCCTCCTGCAAGCCCAGGCGGCTCATGATCGAGGCCACCCGGTCGGAGCCGAACAGGCGCATCAGGTCATCTTCCAGAGAGATATAGAAGCGGGACGAGCCCGGGTCTCCCTGGCGGGCGCAGCGACCGCGCAGCTGACGGTCGATACGGCGGGCGTCATGGCGGGCGCTGCCGATCACGTGCAGACCACCGGCCTCCCGCACTCCCGGCCCCAGTTTGATGTCGGTGCCGCGACCGGCCATGTTGGTGGCGATCGTTACGGTGCCCGCTTCGCCTGCCCGGTTGACAATTTCGGCTTCCCGCTGGTGATGCTTGGCGTTGATGACGCTGTGCGGAATGTTGCGGCGCTTGAGCAGTCGGCTGAGTACTTCCGAAACCTCGACCGAAATAGTGCCAACCAGGGTGGGCTGCCCGCGCCGATGGCAGTCGGCGATCTCGTCGGCCACGGAGTTGTACTTCTCACGCTTGGTCTTGTAGATGCGGTCGTTGTGGTCGGCGCGGATGCAGGGGCGGTTGGTGGGAACCACAATCACATCCAGCTTGTAGATTTCCTTGAATTCATTGGCCTCGGTTTCAGCGGTACCGGTCATGCCGGCCAATTTTTCGTACATGCGAAAGTAATTTTGGATAGTGATCGAGGCCAGAGTTTGGGTTTCGCGCTCGATCTTGACATTCTCCTTGGCCTCCAGCGCCTGGTGCAGGCCCTCGCTGAAACGGCGGCCGGGCATCATGCGACCGGTGAACTCGTCGACGATGATCACCTTGTCTTCCTGGACTACATACTGAACATCGCGCTCGAACAGACAGTAGGCACGCAGCAACTGCGAAATATTGTGGATAGTTTCACTCTGCTGGTCGAAAGCCTCCTGCGCCTCCTGACGGCGCTTGACTTTTTCCTCCTCGCCCAGTGTTTCGTCACTGTCCAGTTTGCTTAGCGTCGAGGCCAGGTCGGGGATGACGAAGGCATCGGGGTCGTTTGGGCTAAGCTGATTGCGCCCTTTTTCGGTAAGGTCCG
>SLNM01000318.1 GCA_007133055.1 Lentisphaeria bacterium | reverse complement strand
GTGCCGGTCATCATGGCCGCCTTTCTGATGGACATCTCGCAAATCAACTGGGCGACGCTCATCCCCGCCATCGCGCTTATCGCGATCAGCTCGACGTTCCTGGGGCTGTTCATCGCGGTATCGGTCAGCGAAGTGTTCGAGGCGCAGACCTTCTCGAACTTCTTCCGTTTCCCGATGCTGTTTCTGTGCGGCCTGTTCTTCCCCATCGAGCAGTTGCCAGCCTGGCTGCGCCCGCTGAGCTATGTGCTGCCGCTAACCTATGGCGCGGACGTGCTGCATGGCTCAATCCACCGTCCCCCCAACCTGCCGTTGGTCATCAATTTCGGCATGCTGACCATGTTCTGCATCCTGTTGTTCGCGTTCAGTCTGCACAATGTCCGGCGGAAGTGGATTGTGTGACGGAGGAAGGAGATTGGAAGAACGGTAGCCGTTCAAGGGCTCGGTTGATCTCACCCCATGGGCGAGCTCAGCGTCTTTGTGGGCTGAATGTTTCGGCTCACGAGAGCGGGCGACGAGAGCGGTGGACGATTGGGGTGCTCTCTACTGGTTATCCGCTATCGTCGTCCGCTATCGTCAACCGATTCCCAGTTTTTATTTGTATCTGGCGGGAACATTCAAGACCGATGAGGGAAGGCGTGCCGTTTGGTCAGGTTCCGATGCGACTTGCGGCTAAGCCACATTTATTAACACATAGAAAACACGTTATGTAGTTTTGGGAGCCAAAAAATGAGCTTAGAAGGCTGATTTTTAATCAAAAGCGGGGTTTTAAGAGGTCAGGCACGGTCTGCCACACACACGGCTGCGGTGCCGACTCCCTCCTTGAGCATTCGCCGCCCCGAGGAGAAGTCGTTAAAGTGGCGATTTTGGCCGAAAAACCCGCTTCTAAGCCCCTGAATCGCCTTGTTTTTTATATAAGAACATGCCGTTCAGTTAATTGCTCTGGCTTAGCCACAAACCCCTGCACGTTCCCGAGAGAAGCAATACGGGGTCTGCTTGACATTATAGCGTTATAGTATTTTCTTCCGCAGATCGGTGGAAAAAGACCTTGCCCGGATTCCAAATCTGCGTTTGCCTGCGTGATCTGCGGTTAAAAACAACCCCTGTTTCGTGCTTTCCGTGGTTCAAAATTGCACTCCCCTCTTTTCCTTTGCCTGTCCTGCCGTTATCGGTCAAGCGTGACCGAAGGGGGAGATTTCACGCAGTCGGCGGATGATCGGGGGCATTTTTTCGATGACCGTGTCGATTTCCCGCTCGGTCGTATAGCGGGAAAGGCTGAAGCGCACGCTGCCGTGCAGGGCGGTTTCCGGCACCCCCATGGCTCGCAGTACATGCGAGGGCTCGAGGCTGCCCGAGGTGCAGGCCGAGCCGGAGGAGGCGGCGATATTGAAGCGGTCGAGCATCAGCAGGATCGACTCGCCCTCGACATATTCGAAGCTGAGGTTGGTGGTGTTGGGCAGACGGCTGAGCGGATTGCCGTTGACCCGGGCGTCGGGGCACTGTTTGAGCAGCTCATGTTCGAGCTTGTCACGCAACCGCGCCACTTCGCTCCGTTCGAACTCGATATGGTCGGCGGCGATGCGCATGGCCTCGCCGAGCGCGACGATGCCGGGAACGTTTTCGGTGCCCGCCCGCAGGCCGAATTCCTGGTGGCCGCCGATCAGAAACTGGTTGAAGCGGGTGCCTTTTTTCACGTACAGCGCGCCGACTCCCTTGGGCGCGTGCAGCTTGTGTCCGCTCAGCGAGAGCAGGTCGATGTTGGCGCTGGCCAGGTCGATCGGAACCTTGCCCACGGCCTGCACGGCATCGGTGTGGAACAGCGCCCCGTGCTGGTGGGCGATCTCGGCAATCTCATAGACCGGATAGATATTGCCGGTCTCATTGTTGGCCCACATCACCGAGACCACGGCGGTCTGGTCGTCAATCATCCGCACCAGCGTGTCCATGCAGAGCTGTCCGCGGCCGTTGACCGGGGCGTATTCGACATGGTAGCCGCGCTGCTGCAAGACTTTGGCAAAGCCGAGAACAGCCGGGTGCTCGACCCTGGTAGTCACGACTTTGCGGCGGCGCACATCGTTCTCGAGAGCGCTGAGCAGAGCTGCATTGTCCGATTCGGTGCCGCAACTGGTGAAGATGATTTCCTCGGGCAGAGCCTCGACCAGGGCGGCGGCCCGGGCTCGCGCCTCCTCGACATGATGGCGCACCTGACCGCCGAAGGTATGCACACTGGAGGCGTTGCCATACCACTGGCTGAGGAACGGCATCATCACCTTGACCACCTGCGGGTCGACCTTGGTGGTGGCGTTATTGTCGAGATAGATCAGATCGGGAGTCTGGCTCATGGCTATCCTGCCGCCTCCTCTTCGACGGTTAACTTCTCATCGACCTGCTCGCGCAATTTAGCCTCGACCCAGCGCTTCAGCGTGATATGGGCGCTGGGACAGGCGGCGCAGGCACCCTGCAACTTGACGATTACCCGGTCGCCGTCGATGTCGATCAGCTCGAGGTCGCCGCCGTCTGCCCGCAGCCCGGGGGCGATCTGCTGCTCGATAGTTTCCTGAATCAACTTTATCTTCTGCAAGTTGGTCAGGGGCTTTGGCTTCGATGTTTCAGGCTCCGAGATTTCCTGTTCGGCCTTTTTCCGCTGACCCTTCATGTCGTCGAGGATATTCTGAATGTCCGGCTTGCAGCCGCCGCAGCCGCCGCCCGCCTTGGTGAAATGGATCACCTGGTCCACGGTCTCCAGGTGGTTGGCTGCGACCGCCTCGCGAATCTTGCGTTCGGTAACGCTGAAGCAGTAGCAGACCGTGCGGTCGAGCCCTTCCGGGTCGTATTCCTCGTGATCCTGGCCGCCGACCGTGGCGGTGCCCCTGCCCTCGCCGCGCAGATTGGCCAGGGCGGCCTGCAAGGCCTCCATGCCCATCACCGAGCAGTGCATCTTCTCCTCCGGCAGCGAACCGAGATAGTCGGCGATGTCGTCGTTGGTCAAAGCCGCCGCCTGTTCGAGGGTCTTTCCGACCACCAGCTCGGTCAGGGCGGAGGCGCTGGCGATGGCGCTGGCGCAGCCGAAGGTCTGGAACTTGGCGTCGACGATTTTCTCCTGGTTTTCATCGAGCTTAAGATATATCTTCAGAGCATCGCCACAG
>SLNM01000077.1 GCA_007133055.1 Lentisphaeria bacterium | reverse complement strand
TATTTGAGTGCTGGCGTATTGCTTGTGAAAATAAGCCAGAAGAGCCCGATGTTTACTGAAACTTTTACCATCCGCAATTGCAAGTGCCGAAACTGCATAGAACATTGAATAGAAGGTTCGGCTCACAGCACTGCGTAACGAATTGTTATGCAAAAGTAATTTGGTTCCTTTTCAGTTTGAGTGGGTAGCTTGTTTCAATTCACATTCAGAAATGATGCATTGCTCGTGGCAGGTTTCAGGTTTCAGGTTTCAGGTTTCAGGTTTCAGGTTTCAGGTTTCAGGTTTCAGGTTTCAGGTTTCGGGTTTCGGGTTTCGGGTTTCAGGCCATCCAGAGGGGCACAGCGTACTTTTCAGGCCATCCAGAGGGGCACAGCGTACTTTCTGATCCGTACGCGACGTGGTCTTCCTCTACATGCCAACGCCGGTCGCTGACCGGAATTTTCTTTATTATTGTTTGTTTGAACGATCAGAGACAATATGTCCCGATTTGCCAGGTTAGCTGCCGACTACGGTTTAAGTCCGCCGGAAATGGTCGGGGCGAGAGGATTTGAACCTCCGGCCTCTGCGTCCCGAACGCAGCGCTCTGCCAGACTGAGCCACGCCCCGCAATTACCGTCGGAATCGAAAATCTGTCCTTCTTTGACTTGGGGCGTGCAATATAGTTCCCTGCCACCCCTTCTGCAAGGCAGTCGTACTAACCTGAATAATTCATGAGCCATCTGCTGCGAAGTTCATGAATTAATCAAGCTAGACCCCGCCCAACTGATCGATCAACCGAATCAGAGGCAGGAACATGGCCAGGACGATGGTGCCGACAATAACCGCCAGAAAAACAATCATAATAGGTTCCAGCAGTGAAGTCAGCCCCTCCACTGCCCGGTCCACCTCCTCTTCGTAGACGTCGGCAACACGGTTGAGCATGTCCGGCAGAGCCCCCGTTTCCTCGCCGACCTCGACCATGCTGACCACAATCACGGGAAAGACACCGGAGTTCTCCATCGGCCGGGCCATGCTTTCACCCTCCTTGACTGAATCATGGATGGACTGCGTGGCCCGGGCCACCACTTCGTTGCCGGAAGTGTCCTTGACAATCTGCAGAGCCTGCAGGATGGAGACTCCGGAATTCATCAGAGTGCCCAGAGTCCGGCAGAGACGGGCGACCGCGGCGCGGACCGTCAGATGATTGACCGGCGGCATTTTCAGCAAAATCCAGTCGAGGGCGTATCCGCCTGACCGGCTGCGCTTGATCATTCTCAGCAACACAAAGAGCACGACAATGGCAATGATAACGAAGAGGCCGTGGAAGCGTATGGCGTCGCTGGCATTGATGACAAACTGGGTCAGCCCCGGCAATTCCGCGCCGTCGAGCATTTCCGAGAATATTTCCGCGAACTGCGGCACCACCCAGTACATCAGTCCGGTGGTAATCAACCCGGCAATGATCAGTACCGCCATCGGATAGGCCAGGGCGGCCTTGACGCGTCCGGCGATGCGCTGGGCTTTCTCCATGAAGACAGCCAGGCGCTCCAGAGAAGTCTCCAGCTCGCCGGAGGCCTCGCCTGCCCGCACCATGTTTACATAGAGCTTGTTGAAGGTTTTCGAATGCTTGGCCAGCGATTCGGAAAAGTTGGCGCCGCCCTCGACCGAGTCGGCCAAGTCCCCGATCACTCGCATGGCGGCGACGTCTTTTCTGGACTGCCGCTCCAGGGTTCGCAGAGAACGCACCAGGGGCAGGCCGGAATGCAGCAAGGTTGCCAGTTGTCGGGTGAAAGTGGTCAGCTTCTTCTTTTTGATGGTTGGCGTGCCCAGGACCATGCCGCCGCCTTTGCGGCGGGCTGGAGCTGTCCGCGGGCCGGCGCGGCCACCGCTTTTCTCGCTGGCCGCCTTCAGAGCGATTGGCTGCATCTTCATTTGTTTGAGCTTGGCTGCGGCCTCATGCTGGTTGGCCGCCTCGATCCTGCCGCTTTTCTCCCGCTGCTGGGCGTCCACCGCCTTATAGTTGAACATCGGCATTTTACTGTCTCCTGCAATAGGTGTTTGATTGCGCTTTTCAGGCTACTTTCTTTTCCGTCCTTGTTCCTGCAGTGTATGCATAATGCTTTCCGGATCCCGGCATTTGGTAATCATGTCCCCGTATGAGATCAGCCCTCGATCATAGAGCTGCATCAAATGAGCGTCCAAGGTGACCATGCCATATTTCGTGCCGGTCTGAATGTCGGAGGTGATGCGGAAAGTTTTATTGTCCCGGATGGAGGCGCGAATGGAGGGGGTGGAGATCATAATTTCAAATGCGGCCACCCGTCCCGGCTTGTCCTCTCTCTGCATGAGAACCTGGGAAATCACCGCGATCAGGGTGCTTGCCAACTGGGTGCGCACTTGTTCCTGCTGATCGGTCGGGAAAGCGTCGATAATTCGGTCTATCGTCTCCGCCGCCCCGGTGGTATGCAGAGTGCCAAAGACCAAATGCCCGGTTTCCGCCGCGGTCACCGCCGCCTTGATCGTTTCCAGGTCGCGCATTTCCCCGACCAGAATCACATCCGGGTCCTGGCGCAGGCCGCGGCGCAAAGCCTCTTCGAAACTGGGCACGTCCACATCCAGCTCCCTTTGGGTGATCAGGCTGGTTTTATGTTCATGGTAGAATTCGATCGGGTCCTCAACCGTGATAATGTGGCAGGCCCGTTCGCGGTTGATAATGTCAATCATCGAAGCCAGCGTGGTCGATTTACCGCTGCCGGTCGGGCCGGTGACCAGCACCATTCCACGCGGACGGTAGAGCAGCTCCTTTACCGAGGGCTGCAGGCCAATGGCCTCCAGGCTCATCAGGTCGTTGGGAATCGTCCGCATGACAATGCCCAGCACACCTTTCTGACGAAATACGCTGACTCGAAAGCGTGCCTTGTCGCCAAAAGCAAATCCGAAATCGGTGCCGCCGTCCTGGCGCACCCTTTGTTCGTTCGACTCGGAAACAATGCTTTTCATCAACCGCTCGGTATCCTCCGGGGTCAGCGGATCGGTTTCCAGCGGAATCAGCTCTCCATGCACCCGTAGAACCGGCGCCGAACCAACTGCCAGATGCAAATCGCTGGCACCCTCTGCGATCACCAAGTCCAACAAGTCGGTCATTTCAATCGACATCGAATAAATCCTCTGATGGCTGCTTGCTTTCCGCGGCTCAATATTACACTAACGTATTGGCTGGGCTCAAGTATATTTCAGAACCTCTTCGGCGGTGGTAATACCGTCGAAGACTTTGCGAATGCCGCTTTGACGAAGCAGGGTCATGCCTTCCTTGACGCCCTGATTGCGAATAGCTGCGGTTGGTTTCCGCAGATTAATCAAATCCTGCACCTCCGGAGTAATCCGCAGCAGCTCGAAAATTCCAATGCGTCCGCGATAGCCGCTGTTGTTGCATTTTTCGCAGCCCCGTCCATAGGAGAACTGCCGCCCTCCGAACTCCTCCTTGTCCAGGCCAAGCAGCGTCAGCTCTTTTTCCTCCGGTTCATAGGACTGCTTGCAGGAGGTGCAGATTCGTCGAATCAGCCTTTGCGCCAGGATACCGACCATGGTGGAGCTGATCAGGAAAGGCTCGACCCCCATGTCGATAAGGCGGGTAATGGCGCCGGCTGAATCGTTGGTGTGCAGTGTGCTAAGGACCAGGTGGCCGGTCAGCGAGGCCTGAATGGCCATGGCCGCGGTTTCCAGGTCGCGTATTTCCCCGACCATGATTCGGTCCGGGTCCTGGCGCAGAAAGGATCGCAGTGCGGAGGCGAAGTTCATACCTACACTCTCCCGAATGCCAAGCTGCATGATGCCGTCCAAGTCGTACTCCACCGGGTCTTCGGCGGTCAGCAGTTTTTCCTCGATCCTGTTGACCTCCTTGAGGCCGGAGTAAAGGGTGGTGGTCTTACCGCTGCCGGTGGGGCCGGTGACAATCAATATTCCATTGGGTCGGTGAATCAACTCGCGAATGGTCCGGAGCATGGAGTCGTCCATGCCAATTCGGTCAAGATCCAGGTCCACCACGGTACGGTCAAGCACCCGTAGAACAACACTTTCGCCGTACTGCGTGGGCAGGGTGGAAATCCGCATATCGATCGGTCTTCCGGCAATGCGCAGCTCGATCCTGCCGTCCTGAGGCACACGCCGTTCGGCTATGTTGAGGCTGCTCAGCACTTTCAGCCGACTGATCACCGGCAAAGCCAGATGCTTCGGCGGCGGCGCCATTTCGTAGAGCGCGCCGTCAATTCGGTAGCGAATCTTAAATTCATCGGCAAAAGGTTCGAAATGAATGTCGCTGGCCTGATCCTTCACCGCCTGGTACAAAATGACATCGACAAAGCGAACAATCGGCGCGTTGCTGGCCATTTCCTGCAGGGCGTCTTCGTCTTCCTCCACCTGATCATCTTCCAAATGCAAATGTTCCAGCTCCGACAGGACATCGCGCACCGAATCCACGTCGCGCGGATAGTAAAAATCAAGAGCGTCGTCTATATCATTGGCGGCGGCGACGACAACTTTGCAGTCCTGTCCGAGAACATAGTGCAGTTCATCGACCATTCGATAGTTCATCGGATCGGCGGCGGCCACCACCAGCACACCGTCCTCCTCGCGCACCGGAATGATGCTGTACATGCGGGCGATGGCGGCGCTGATCCTACCAATCAGCTCCCGAGGCGGATTGGCCTCCTTGATGTTGACCACCTCGGTGTTCAGGTCGCCGGCGATGAGTTTCAGCAGCTCCGGTTCGCTGATAATCTCGTAGTTGAAGAGAACTGCGGTGAATGCTTTGCCGGTGCGCTCATGCTCCTCGTAAACCTCGTGCAACTGCTCTTCAGTGGCTTTTTTGTTGTCCAGCAACAAATGCCAGACTGCACTGCTGCTTGTATCAAGTTCGACGGTCTGTGCCATAACTCATGCCCTTTGTGCCTAAAGTCTACTGGCTGGCCTGATTAATTCATGAACTTCGCCACAAGATGCGCCTCGCAGTAGATGGCTCATGAATTATTCAGGCTAGTATTCCCCTTCCACTTCGTCGGACGCAGTTACTCTGACCACCTCTTCCAGAGTGGTAATGCCATTGGCCACCTTGCGCAGGCCGTCTTCGCGCATGGTACGCATGCCCAGGCTGCGTGCGTGCCTGCGAATACGGCTGGCCGAGACCCCTTCGTAAATCAGCTCCTGCGTACTCTCCTCCACAACGAAAATCTCGAATATCCCCAGCCTGCCGCGATAGCCCCGGTTACACTCCGCGCAACCTTTGCCGCGCAGCAACTTGCGTCCTTCAAAATAATCATCCGGCAAGTGCAAGGCCAGCATGTGCTCCGATTCCGGCTCAATTTCCTCGGCGCAGGACTTGCAAATTGTCCGCACCAGCCTTTGGGCCATGATCGCCTTGACTGCGGAAGAGACCAGAAATGGCTTAACCCCCATATCAACCAGCCGCGTGACCGCACTCGGGGCGTCGTTGGTATGCAAGGTGCTGAACACCAAGTGACCGGTCAAAGCGGCGTTGATGGCGATGTTGCCGGTTTCCAGGTCGCGAATCTCGCCAACCATGATAATATTGGGCGCCTGCCGCATCATCGCTCGCAGAGAGGCGGCAAAGGTCATGCCGATATTGGCGTTGACATGGACCTGGTTAATCCCCGGCAGCTCGTATTCCACCGGATCCTCGACCGTGATAATCTTGGTTGTCGGTTCGTTGATCGTGTTCAGGAAGGCGTATAGCGAGGTGGTTTTCCCGGAACCGGTCGGGCCGGTCACCAAAAACAAACCCTCGGGCATAGAAATAATCTTCGTTATGGTTTCCTGGTCGTCGCTCATAAAACCCAGTTCGGCAACGCCCAGCAGCATACTGGTCTTATCCAGAATGCGCATGACAATCGACTCTCCGTGCGTGGTTGGGATGTCGGAAACTCGCAGGTCAAGCTCGCGGCCCATGGCGCTGATCTGAATCCTGCCGTCCTGCGGTATCCGGTGCTCGGAGATATCCATTTTTGCCATGATCTTGACCCGGCTCAGAATATTGTTCTGCAAATAGCGAGGCGGACTTTCCACCTCGTGCAGAACCCCGTCGACCCGGTAGCGCACACGAAATCTCTTCTCCAGAGGTTCCAGGTGAATGTCGGAGGCGCGATTTTTAAAGGCTTCCAGAATCACCAGCGATACCAGGCGAATGATAGGGGCGTCGTCCTCGCTGGTCGATGTAGTGTCGGCAAACATGTCGTCTGCGGCGGAGGTTCCCACTGTTTCCACCACGCCCTCGGTAATCTCATCAAGAAAGGTTTCGATGCTATCATCGACGCTGCCGTAGTAATTGTCGAGCGCCTCGCCGATCTGTCTGGCGCTGACCACCGCCGGCTCAATGTCAATCGAGAGAATATGGCGCAGCGAGTCCAGTGTTTCCAGATCGGTCGGGTCCGACATGCCCACCACCAAGGTTTCCTCGTTGCGCATCAGGGGAAGTACTTTATAGCGGCGCGCCACCTCCGGCGGAATCTCCTTGATCACCTCTTCGGGAATTGTGTAGTCCGTGAGATCGAAGGTGTCCATCCCATACTCACTGGCCAGCAGCATTAAAACCTGCTTCTCCGGCATGATCTGCAGCGCCGTCAATGCCTCGGCGATGTCGGCACCATGCTCGTCCATGTGAGTTCTGACATCATCCAACTGCTCCCCGGATAAAAATCCTCCGTTGGAAAGCAAGTCCATAATTAATTGATCGTTGGCAGTCACAATTATTCGGCTCCCAAAAAACGGTTCCGTCGACAGTGGGTTGATCAATATATCAAGCAAAGGCTCCCTGTCAATAGAGCAGGCGAAACTCCGCGTAAGGCGTCAGCGATGGTTGGTCAAGGCGGGGGTCAGTTCTCCAGAACTTACTTTCAAGCACAAATGGAACGCCCTGTTTTTTAGTGCGTCAGCGATGGTTGCATCGGTTGAAACAAACAGACGGAAAATCAGCCGCGGCGGACAGACGAGAGCGGACGACGAGAGCGGATAACGAGTGTTTTGAATCGTCAGCCGCTATCGTCGTCCGCTATCGTCAACCTGTGTCAAAGTGTCGTGCTTCGCTGGCTTCACTCTGTTTTCAAGGGAGAATGACGGATTGGGCGCTATGTTTCTTTTCACCGAAAACAACCTCCTCCAAAGCGGCGCACAGAGTATGGTACAACGGTACGTGCAACTCCTGAATCCTGGGAGTGTGTCGCTCGGGTACCCGCAAACACACATCGCACCATGGTTGCAAATTACCTCCGGACTCTCCGGTCATGCCGACAACGGCAATGCCCGTTGCATGGGCGGTGCGTGCGGCCAGCTCGACGTTGCGGGCCATGCCGGAAGTGGAAATGGCAACCAACGCATCGTGCGGAGCGGCCAGGGAATAGAGTGCCTGGGCAAAAACCAATTCGGGATGGCGGTCGTTGGCCACGGCGGTGTTCAGAGAAAAGGATGACACCAGCGACACCGCCCTGAGCCCCCGCTGCAAATGATCCGCCAGGATTGAACCGTCGCCGTCACCGTCCTCTTCCGGCGATGCGGACAGAAATTTCCGTCGCTCAGCCGCCGGCAGCGGACGGGGCAGTAAAAAACCTTTGCGCAACTCACCGACAATATGCTCGGCGTCAGCCGCACTGCCGCCGTTGCCGCAAAGATAAATCGTTCCCTGGCCCCGCAATACTTTCAACA
This sequence comes from Lentisphaeria bacterium, assembly GCA_007133055.1. GTDB lineage: Bacteria > Verrucomicrobiota > Lentisphaeria > Oligosphaerales > PUNB01 > SLNM01. Next base: position 4,514 of record SLNM01000077.1, on the reverse strand, counting down.
GTAGCTCGATTGCCTCATACAACGATGTTCGCAGTGGTTGCAAAACTGGAAAGCGACAGAAAAGATCGTGCAAATGCTTCTCCACGGTGGTTTTTTCACAATTCGACATCATATTACCTAGTTTGTTTGAGATGCCTGTCAACAGCCGCCTGTGGACAACCTGCACAGAACGCCTGTGGACAATAAGGCAACAACTCCTACGATAAACATTTTTTGATTTATCAACAGCCGGGGCGGCGGAGATATTATCAGGTTGTCAACATCTCAATATATTCACAACTATCGAAAATGACAATTCCTTACAAAGTTATTTGCATTGTCAGAGACCATATTAATATTACTGAATTGAATATGATATGATATAGTTATTCGAACACTACCCGAAATTTCGAGGAGAAAAGCATGAAAGTAGTAGTTAGCAAAGAAGACCTGGCCGGCGCCCTGCGCAAAACTCTGAGTGCCGTCAACAGCAAAAACACTATTCCCATTCTGCACAACGTAATGCTGCAGAGTGACGATGAAGGTTTTTCGGTGACCGCCACTGATCTGGAAATTTGCATCAGATCCCAGGCGGAGGCCCAGGTTGAACGTCCGGGCTGCACCACCCTGCCAGCCCGCAAGCTCAGTCAGATTGTCAGCGTCCTGCCGGAAGGCGAAGTTACACTTGAAACGGACGATAACCAGCAAACGTCCATTTCCTGTCAGCGTTCCTTTTTCAAGATGCTCGGTTTGAACCCCGAGGAGTTTCCCCGCGAGCAAACTGAGGAGCCGACCTGGAGTCTGACATTGCCGGCCGCGGATTTCAAGAGGACTCTGGGCAAGGTTTCCTACGCTGTCAGCCATGATGAAAGTCGCTATGTTCTCAACGGCACTCTGCTCAGTGTTCGTTCCGGGACCCTGACCACGGTGGCAACCGACGGTCGCCGCCTGGCTCTGGTCGAGCAGAACCTGTCGGAAAATGAAGTTGCCGACTTCGATGTGATTCTGCCTGCCAAGGCGGTGAGCGAGCTGCTCAAGGTATTGGAGGGGGATGAAGAATTGCAGATCGGCATGACCGACAGCCAGGCCACTTTCACCATGAAAAATCTGTTGCTTACCTCGAAGCTGGTGGAGGGGAACTATCCGAACTATCGCCAGGTAATTCCGGCTGCCTTCAGTAATTCGGCGATTGTCCAGCGGGAGGATTTCATTGAGGTTCTTAACCGGGTGTCCATGATGATCAGCGAGAGCAGCACCACGGTCAACATGAAACTTGAAAAAGGCCTGATGACCGTGAGCGCCGTCAGCTCCGAGTTTGGCGAGGGCAACGAGCCGATCGATGTGTCATATGACGGCGAGCCGATCAATATTTCCTTCAACCCAACTTTCATTGTCGATCCATTGCGCCATATGGAGGCGGATCAGGCGGTCTTCCAGTTCAATGACGAATTCAGCCCCACTTCGATTTCCGGCGATGAAGGGTTCCTGTGCGTGGTCATGCCCATGCGGTCGTCCTGAAAATATGCAGTTGTCGTGTTTGCGCCTTCGAAACTTTCGCAACTATGGCGGACTGGACCTTGCCCTGTCCCCGGGGCTGACGGTTCTGCAAGGCGCCAACGGCCAGGGCAAAAGCAACCTGCTGGAGGCGATTCACTATCTCTCTTTGCTACGCTCCTTTCGCACTTGTAAGGTGGCCGATCTGATCCGTCACTCCGCTGCCGGTTTTCGGATCGAGGGCATACTCGAAAAAGCCCGGAACCGCCTGAGCCAGGAGCATATCACGGTTGTCCAGGGCGAGCAAAGAATCCTGCAAACAAATCAAAACAAGGTCGCCCGGGCGTCCGATTTCATCAATCGTTTCTTTGCCGTTGCTCTGACCGCGCAGGACATTGATTTGGTCAAAGGCCCGCCGACGCTGCGCCGGCGATTCTGCAATATTTTGGCGGCACGGATAGCGCCCGGCTATCTGAATCACTTGATTTCCTACACCAACGCCCTGCGTCAGCGCAACGTCGTTTTGCGGCGACCCGGCAAGTACGGCCTTCCGGCTCTGAACGTTTACAATCGTTTGCTGGTCGAGCACGGAATGCCGATTATGCAGGCCAGAGACACATTGCTGGCCGAGCTTAATCTGTATTTGCAGGCGGCGGCCGGGAAAATGGGCGAGAAGCAGGCGGTCATGCAGATAAAATATGCCGTCAGCTTCAGCTCCCAATCACGTCCTCGATCCATTTCAGGAATGGAGGAGCGCGAGCTGGCCGAGCATTACCTGGAAATGCTGCAAAGAGAGCAGAGCAGGGATCAGGACATCGGCGCCACTCGTTACGGGCCGCACCGGGACGACCTGCTGTTTTTGCATCATGGCCAGCCAATGCCATCCTTTGCCTCGGAAGGGCAGATGCGCCTGCTGGTTCTGGCTTTGCATCTGGCCGCAGCCTCAATGCTGCTGAACAAAGAGCCATCCAAGCCGCTGGTTCTTTTGGCTGACGATATGTGGGGAGAGCTGGATGCCGGGCGGCGGCGGCTTTTTCTGGAAGCCATAGGCGAATATCCTCAGACCATGCTGGCCTGCACTTCGGTGCCGACGGAACTGGCGAAAACAGCCTGTCGAACATTGACGGTCGAAAACGGCAGGATCATCGAAGTATGAATCAACCCAGCCATAACATTCTGCAAAACATCACGGTGCTGGTCGTGGAAAACGACGCGCAGTTGGCGCTGATGATTGAAAACAGCCTGCGCCAGTTCGGGGCGGCGGTTTTCCGGGCGCTCAATGCCAAGGAGGCATTTCAACTGCTGATGGAGCATGATTTCGAGGTTGCCGTGGTTGATCTGACCATGACCAACATCGACAGCGTCGCTTTTCTGCAGGAGGCATTGAAGGTCTGGCCATGGCTCGGTGTGGTGGCCTTGAACGACGGCCATCGCGGCCGGCAGCGCCAGGTCGAGGAGCTGGGAAATTTCAGGTTCATCGAAAAACCATTCACCTGCGATATCCTGGTCGATCAGGTCATGGGCGAATACACAGACAAACATGAAAAAGTGGAGGAGGACGAGAAAAAGGAGAATGTGCAGCTTGAGAAAAGTCAGTTCAAGCTGCGTGGTCTGCGGCGATTGATGGAGAAGGCTCTGGAAGCTGACACTCTGGTCGATACGCTGCGCTTCCTCTGTCTGGGCATTGGCCCCATCCTGCCTTTCGCCGTGGTTGGTGTCATGGGCAGCGAAGAAGACTACCTGATCATTTTCAACGTGCAGAAAAAAGTGTCGCCCCGATTCATCGAAACCCTGACGGAAATCATTCATAATCGCTACGAGGCTTTGACCGGCCGTACGGTCTTGCTGGAATCGATTCGGATTGAACAGGCCGGCATGAGCCCGCAGGCGGACGGGTCGGATGCCATTGGCAGTACATTTTCCGTGCCGGTAATCACGGCCGGCGAGCTGCGCGGCATTATTACTATCGCCACCCTGCCGAACAATCAATACACCACCGCCGACGCCACTTTCATGTACTATGCCGCAAGTCAGCTCTCGACCGTCTTCGCGGCCATGAAGCAAATTCGCAAGCTGGCTGTTCGCGACCCCATGACCGGACTGTTCAATCGTTTGCAGCTCGACCAGGAAATGGACCGGATTTGGCGGCTGCAAAGCCAGGCCGGAAAACCACTGTCGGTGGCGGTTATGGACATTGATCATTTCAAAACCGTCAATGACACCTACGGCCATTTGGTCGGCGACGACGTTCTGAGGGAGTTCTCCAGGCTGCTGCGGTCAACATGCCGACCCGCCTATGTTCTGGGGCGTTACGGAGGGGAGGAGTTTGTCATTATCATGCCGGACGTAACCCAGGAGGAGGCGGTGGAACATGTCGCTGCTTTTATTGAAAAGGTGCGGAACCATGTCTTTTGCGAGGAGAGAAATCCGTTGCGCATCACCGTTTCCATTGGCCTGACCTCATTTGATCCGCAGGCGCAAAACCGGATAACATCCTCGGAGCAACTGTTTACCGAGGCGGACCAGGCAATGTACATGGCCAAACGGGCCGGCCGTGATTGCCTGCGTATATGGTCCGACCGTAAATCTTCCGCTCACGGCGAAGAATGGCACGATTCAGATGGTCCGGAGGATAATGCTACTTATCGAATGCAGCGCCGCGATCCGGGAATCATGATTATCGAAGACGATTACGCCATTCGGCGACTGCTTGAGAACATTGTTCGACAGCAGGGCTATCGGGTTGAAAGCAAGGATCATCCGGCGGCGGCGCTCCAAAGCCTAAAGGAGAATCCGACTGAATTCGACCTGATTATCACTGACCTGTCAGTGCGGCAAATGAACGGAATCGAGATTATCAGAGAAATTCTGGCGGTCGATGAAACCCTGATCGTAATTATTGTCTCCGCCTACGCCAATCCCGCCGACCATGACTTCACGCGTCGGGCGGCGGTGGCAGCGGAATCGCGATTGACAATAGGTTTCCATAAATCCAAAATCCAAGATTCCCATCAGGGATCCGGATCGGCCGGTACCGGTTC